>JALWSW010000113.1 GCA_027080125.1 Campylobacterales bacterium
TATGAATCGTTTTTTTGATATTTTGGGCAGAACTTTCAGCGGTATAATAATATTATCAACTAAAGAATTTAAAATTATCACAAGAGATCGTCTTACTTTGATACTTGCATTTGCCGCTCCTTTTGCCGCCTACATTCTTTTTATATACGGCTTGTCATTGGATGTCAGAAATATCCCTGTCAGCATTATCAATCAGGATAAAAGCAATATCTCAAGAGAGCTGATAGATGAGATAACAAAAACCGGCTATTTCAGGATCTGCAGAAACGAGCAGCCGCCAAAGAACGGTATTCTGAGGCTTAGCAGCAGTTGCAGAGGTACATTATGGATTCCGGTTGATTTTTCCAAGCGTCTAATCGGTGGAGCGCCTCTTTTTTTGGCTATAGACGGGACATATCCGTTAAGGGCTCAAACCGTTGAAGGATATATGCAAGGTATGATTAACCATTTCAACCTAAAGATAAATCCCGGTATTTCTCTGCCTCTGGACTTGAGAACCCGAAGCTGGTTCAATGAAGATCTTGAATCTGCCAATTTTATTGTTCCCGGAACGCTTGTTTCAACGCTTATGTTCTATCCGGCGCTTTTATCGGTGCTCTCTTTGGTAGGCGAAAAAGAATCCGGTTCCATAATAAATCTTAAGATTGCACCGATAAATCGCTTTTCGATAATAATGGGCAAGTCGATTCCTTATACAGTTGTCTCTTTTGTCTCCGCTTTGACGATGTTTGTCTTTGCAATTGCCATAGGAATCCCGTTCAGAGGCAATCTGACCACCTATCTTCTAATGCTTTTTCTGTATGTTGCATCTACGGTTCAGATCGGAATTTTTATTTCAAATCTGACAAACAACTCGGTTTCGGCGGTTTTTATAACCTCTATCCTGACAATTCTTCCGGCGTATCTTTATTCGGGATTTTTTATACCGATAAATAGTATGGGTGTGAGCGGACAGATTATGAGCTATCTTTCCTCCGCCGGAGCGTTTATGAAAATTACAAGGGCTGAATTCCTCAAAGGTCCCGGTTTTGTCCGGTTCTCCGATCAGATTTATCTGATTTGTTTTTTGATTACCCTGTTTATTGCCAATATTTTTCTTTTTAGAAAGCGATGAAGATTCTTTTTGAGCTTATCAGAAAAGAGTATATTCAATTTCTGCGCGATACTTTGCTTGTCATAGTGGTGCTCTATCTGTTTACAATCGATATATATACAGCCGGTACCGGTTTTAATATGGATGTAAAAAATGTAAAACTGGCGGTTCTTGATTATGACCGCTCGATTGTGAGCGCCGATTATATCTCGCATCTCAGAAAACCATATTTTTCCGTTATCAGAGTAAAAAGTTTGAAGGAGGCAAAAGCGTATGTAACAGACGGAAAGGCAACGCTTCTGCTTGTGATACCGGATAGATTTGCCGATATAAAAAGCGGAAAGCAGGTAAAGCTGCAACTGATAGCCGATGGAACAAACTCAAGCTATGCAACCATTGCCATAAGCTATCTTGAAGCGATAAGCTACAATTACAGTCGGAAAATTTTGTTTGGCTTCAATCAACACAACAGATTGCGCTATGTTAACCTCATAAGTAGAACATTTTACAATAAAAATCGCTCAAGCCCCTGGTTTATGGGGATAACCGAGCTTTTGTCGGTGATTACGCTTGTTTCTGTCTTGCTTCCCGCAACTGCCCTGGTCAAAGAAAAGGAACGTGGCACCATAGAGCAACTGATGGTTGCTCCGCTTGCTCCGCTTTATATTGTTTCGGCAAAAATTATTTCGATGGTTTTATTATCTCTGCTTTTCAGCTTTATCAGTCTTTATATTGTTGTTGTGCCGATACTTCAGATTCCATTTCGCGGTTCATTATTGCTTTTTATGATTGTCAGCGCGATCTATACTATGGCAACAACCGGAATTGCGCTGTTTTTATCTACGCTGGCAAAAAATGTCTCCCAACTCGTTCTTATGATTATAATTGTTATTGTTCCTCTGCTTTTTCTTTCCGGTTCTTGGGCTGATCCTATTGCAATGCCTCCTGTTATGAGAAGTTTAACCTATTTTTCACCTCTGAGATATTATCTTGATTTAAGTTACGGAATTATACTCAAAGGGTTTGGAACCGGTGAGCTTGCCGGGCAGTTTGCGGGTCTATTTGCCATTGCTTCGTCATTTTTTGCCGCAGGGGTTCTTATATTCAGAAAGAATTTCGGTTAGCGGTAATAGAGAGTTATTGAATTTGTATTATTCTTGTATAAAATGTCGGCATATTTGTTGAAATATTTTCAAAAACAAGAGGTGCTATGAAACCGGTTAGAATTGGAATTGCAGGTTTGGGAACCGTTGGCTCCGGGGTTGCCAGAATACTTGTGGAAAACAAAGAGGACATCCGAAGGCATATCGGTTTTCCTCTGGAGCTCACTCGCATTGCAACGCTTGATAAAAGCCGCTTTGCACCCTCAGGCATAGACCATCTCATAACCAGCAAACTTGATTCGTTATTAAAAGATGATATCGATATTGTCGTTGAGACCATAGGGGGAACCACAACCGCTAAAACGTTTATAGAGTCTGCACTCAGGCAAAAGGCAGTTGTAACCGCCAACAAGGCGCTTCTTGCCCAATACGGTATGGATCTCATAAAAATTGCCCGCAAACATAAGACCGAACTTGCCTTCGAGGCATCGGTTGCCGGAGGCATTCCGATAATCAGGGTGCTAAAAGAGGGGCTTTCCTCGGATGAGATTATTTCGGTAAAAGGCATAGTCAACGGAACGGCTAATTTTGTTCTCTCCAGAATGCTTTCCGAACATCAGGAGTTTGCCGATGCACTGAAGTTTGCCCAGGAATCCGGTTTTGCCGAGCGTGACCCCTCTTTTGATGTAGATGGGATAGATTCGGCTCACAAGGCTGCTATTATCGCGCTTACAGCATTTGGATATCCTGCAAAATTCAGTGACGTGTGGTATGAGGGGATAAGCAAAATCACATATCAGGATCTTAAAACGGCTTACGATCTTGATTATAAAATCAAGCTGATTGCCACGGTCAAAAAAGAAAACGATCAATTGGATATAAGGGTACATCCTGCTATGATAAGCTCGAGCGATTTTCTTGCAAAAACCGACGGGGTATATAATGCCATAACGGTAAGGGGAAAATATTCCGGGAAAACCACCTATGTTGGTAAAGGCGCCGGGTCACATCCGACGGCAAATAGTATTGTTGCCGATCTTATGGATATTGCAAAAAGAATAAAATATGGCGGCTTCGGAACCGTTTTTCCGTCCGGGTTTGACAGATTGTCCGATTTCAAAATTAAACAAAAGGAAACTCTTAATCTGAAATACTATCTGAGATTCAGTGCCGTTGATGAACCCGGGGTTCTTTCTAAGATAAGCGGCATACTGGGTGAGAACGGCATAAGCATACATTCGATGATTCAGGTAGGCAGAAGCGGAAACGGTTTTGTTCCGCTTATAATTATGACACATTCAGCTCTTGAAAGTTCGGTTCAAAAGGCGCTTTCTAAAATAGACAGGCTTGATGTTATTGCCAAGCCAACCGTTTTGATAAGAATTATCGATGAATAATCAGCTTTGGGGCGGCAGATTCAGCAAAAAACCGTCCGAAATTATGAAACGATTCAACGCATCGATAAATTACGACAAACGTCTGGCATATGAGGATATCACCCAGTCTATCGCTCATGTTAATATGCTTGCGAAATGCAAAATTATCAGCAAGTTTGAAAAGGACGAAATAGTAGATGGTTTGAAACAGATAGAAAAGGAGATAAGCTCAGGAAGATTTTCTTTCAGCATCGAAGACGAGGATATTCATATGAATATCGAGCGACGGCTGATTGAGCTAAAAGGTGAAACGGCAAAAAAGATTCATACAGCCAGAAGCAGAAATGATCAGGTTGCAACCGATTTCAGGCTTTTTGCAAAAAAGGCTTCAAGCGCAATTATCAAAACCATTATACGACTTCAACAGACTATTATAAGTCTGGCAAAAGAGAATACCGGTTTGATAATGCCCGGATTTACGCATCTTCAGCATGCCCAACCTCTGCTTGTGTCTCATTGGTTTATGGCATACTTTGAGATGCTTTCCCGCGATATCGAGCTGTTTTTTATAAGCCTGAAGGCTTCAGATAGCTTGCCTTTGGGCGCTTGTGCCCTTGCTGGAACCTCTTTTCCGATTGACAGGAGCTATACTCAGAAGGCTTTGAGATTTTCCAGGTTATCCAATAACTCCATAGATGCGGTCTCAGACAGGGATTTTGCAATCGATTTTCTTTATGCAGCAGCTATTTGCGGTATGCATCTTTCAAGACTTTCAGAAGAGCTTATACTCTTTTCGACATCTGAATTTGGTTTTGTGAGGCTTTCGGAGGAGTACAGCACCGGTTCTTCCATAATGCCGCAGAAACGCAATCCCGATTCGCTTGAACTGATAAGGGGCAAAACCGGCAGATTATACGGAAATCTCGTCTCACTTTTGACCGTTATGAAATCGCTTCCGCTTGCCTATGACAAAGATATGCAGGAGGATAAAGAGCCGCTGTTTGACAGTTTCGATACAATAAGCGGTATGCTTGAGATAATGAGCGGGGTTCTATCCTCTCTTGTTTTCGATAAAAATGCACTGAATCAATCGTTGAAAAAGGAGTTTATCACTGCAACGGATTTGGCCGATTATCTTGCAAAAAAGGGGATTCCTTTTCGCAAGGCACACAAAATTACCGGCGAGATTGTGAAATATCTGGAATCTACCGGCAAAGATTTTGAAACTGCAACCGTAGATGAGTTGAAAAGATTTTCCGATGCAATCGAAGATGATATAAGAAATTACCTTTTGATCGAGAATTCGGTAAACTCACGCACCAGCTACGGAGGAACAGCCTCATCTCAGGTTAAACTTCAAATAAAAAAAGCGGAAAAAGCAGCAAAGCGGCAGCAGCAGAGACTGGAATTTTCATATTTTTACAATAGATTGTCTCCAAAACCTACCGTTGATGCAATTGTTGAAAAAGAGGGTAAAGTTCTTCTGATAAAAAGAAAAAATGAACCGTTCGGATGGGCATTGCCGGGTGGATTTATAGAATATGGCGAATCAGCCGAAGCGGCGGTTTTAAGGGAACTCAAGGAGGAAACCGGACTTGATACGCTCAAGCTTAGGCAATTCAAGGTATATTCATCTCCGGAAAGAGACAAAAGAATTCACACTATAAGCGTGGTATTTGTCGTTGAAACCACTGGCAAAGCAGTTGCAGGTGATGATGCAAAATCGCCTCAATGGTTTGCTCTTGATAATCTGCCTGAGTTGGCATTTGATCATGAAAAGATTCTTAAGGATTATCGCTTGACAAATTCTCGGTCGGGGTCAAAATAGGTGCGATTTGTAAAATAAAAATAAATAAGAGTCAGTTCGAATTCGAAGCGGACTGCTGCTATATCTATTATATATAGATAGCTTAACGGCATAGAAGCTGTATTTTGCTTACAGGAGAGTGTTATGAGTGGTTATGGAGAGGTTATGGTTGCCTTTATTCTCTTTTCTGTAATTTTTGCAGGAATGGTGATTATGTCAAGGATGCTTGCTCCGAAAAATCCGTATAAGGAAAAACTTGATCTGTATGAATGCGGCTCCCCTATTCTGCAAGGCGGATATAAAATGGATATCAAATATTATCTGCTTGCCATCATGTTTACGCTTTTCGATATAGAGATTCTTTTTGTTGTTCCCTGGAGTGTATATGCAAGAGGGCTTGGAATAATCGGATTTATAGAGGTATCTGTTTTTATAATACTGCTTTTTGCCGGTTATATCTATGCTTATGTTAAGGGGGCATTGAAATGGCAGTAGAGAATGCATTTATCACAACAAAACTTGACAAACTTGTAAGCTGGGGAAGACGCTCGTCTTTATGGCCGATGACCTTCGGACTTGCCTGTTGCGCCATTGAAATGATGGCAACAGGTGCCTCGCGCTTTGATCTTGACCGCTTCGGGATTATCTTTCGAGCATCTCCGAGACATTCCGATGTTATGATTATAGCCGG
>JALWSW010000114.1 GCA_027080125.1 Campylobacterales bacterium
CGGTAAAACCGCTGCATTCGGATTGCCTTTGTTGGAGATGATTAATGTTGATTCCAGACTGACTCAGGCATTGATTCTGGTTCCGACTCGCGAGCTGGCTATTCAGGTATCCGAGCAAATCGATTCGCTCAAAGGAAAAAAAGCAATTAAAATGGCGCCGATATACGGTGGGCAATCTATAGAGCTGCAACTGCAAAAGCTGAATAAAGGTGTGCATATTGCAGTCGGAACACCAGGAAGAATAATTGACCATCTCAATAGAAAAACGTTAAAGATTGACAAGATAGAGCATCTGATACTTGATGAAGCCGACGAAATGCTTGATATGGGATTTGTGGAAGATGTGGAGAAAATCATAAAATATACAAATCCGAAGAAGCGAATGTTGCTATGCTCTGCAACGATGTCAGGCAAGGTAAAAGAGCTTGCCAAAAAATATATGAACGGGTATAAACTTCTTGGCGTCAAAAAGAAGGAGCTGACAACAAAACTGACAGAGCAGAGATATTTTCAGATTAGGCAATCGGAAAAATTTGAAGCATTATGCAGGGTAATTGATATTGAAGACAACTTTTACGCCCTGGTGTTTTGCAGGAGAAAAGTTGATGTTGATTCTCTTGCAACTCATTTGACAGACAAGGGATATGCCGCAGGAGCCATACATGGAGATATTTCACAGGCGCAAAGAGAAAGAACCCTGAAAAAATTCAAGAGTAAAAAAATAAATATTCTTGTGGCAACCGATGTTGCAGCACGCGGAATTGATGTTAGTAATCTTACCCATGTTATAAATTATTCG
Organism: Campylobacterales bacterium; assembly: GCA_027080125.1. Taxonomy (GTDB): domain Bacteria; phylum Campylobacterota_A; class Desulfurellia; order JAADFJ01; family JAADFJ01; genus JAADFJ01. The sequence continues at coordinate 800 of JALWSW010000114.1, forward strand.
TTGCCTCAGGATGCCGAATCCTATGTTCATCGAATAGGCAGAACCGGTAGGGCGGGAAATAACGGCACAGCCATAACATTTATCACTCATAGTGAGCATAGACAACTGATGTTTATACAGAGGGTCACCAAAACCAATATCATAAGAACGGAAGTGCCAAAGATAAAAGATATAATAAATGCAAAGAAGAAAAGGATATGCGATAATCTTTCTGCGCTTGAGCAGGAAATCAGTCCTGTCTATTACGACTGGGCTTGCAAGATGCTTGAGGGAGCAGAACCGGCAAAACGGCTGGCTGGCTTGCTTAGCTACTGTTTTAAAAAAGAGCTTGATCCAAGCTCTTATGCTATGATTAGCGAATCTGCTCCAAAGAGAAAACCCTCTGCCAGGTCCGACAGGTCAAGGCTTTTTGTTGCGCTTGGCAGTTCAGACAGAGTTGATGAAAAAAAACTTGTTAAACTTATAGCAGAAAAAGGTTCTGTAAAACCGAATCAGATAAGCAATATTCGAATCATGAATGATTTTTCTTTCGTAACAATTCCGTCGGAGAAAGCAGATAAGATTGTTGCCGGTTTTAGAAATCGCGGTAAAAGACCGCTGATTACAAGAGCGCGCGCAAGATAGGAAAACCGATATCAGATAATTTTTCTTAATATATCCAAACTGCCTACATCCAATTTACTGATAATATACAAAAAGTCGTTAGGGTTTCCAACTGTTCGTTCCTCTCCTTCGGTTGTGTAGAGCTTTTCTATGCTTATCGGAACTGTTTTCAATCCCTTGAGAAAAAACTGATATTTCCCCGGTTTTATCTGTCCTTTTATATCAAGAAAGATTTTATCGCCCTCCTTTTTACGGACTACGGCGATAAAATCCGCACCTCGTTCATATTTTGAAGAGCTTGTATATTGAGCGGGACTGTTTTCGAAAAATCCGAGCGAATACGGACGGTGGCTTATTTTATTGAGCTCATCAAGATAAAAAGCGATTTTGGAATAAAAATCGTTGCCACTCAATATGGTATCGATTGCGTTTCTGTAAACCGCAGTGCTGACTGCTACATAATGAATGCTTTTCATGCGTCCCTCAATTTTGAACGATGTTGCCCCGGCTTTTATGAGTTTATCAAGTATTGGCAGTGCGCACAGATCGCGTGAGTTGAAGATATAGCTTCCGCGACTATTTTGCTCAACGCTAATCGGAAAGTCCGGGCGTTTTTCTTCAATAACAGTATAGTTCCACCTACAGCTTTGAGTACAGTTGCCCTTATTTGCGCTTCTTCCAGCCATTGTTGCGCTCATAAAACATCTTCCCGAATATGCCATACACATTGCGCCATGAACAAAGACCTCCAGCTCAACCGGTGAATGCTTTGTAAAACTTTTTATATTCTCTATATTCATTTCTCTTGCTGCAACAACCCGTTTTATTCCGAGTTTTTCAAGCAGTCCGGCAGCATAAGAGTTTGTTATATTAGCTTGCGTGCTTATATGTATAGGAATATCGGAGATCTCTTTTATAACCTCGACAGCACCCAAATCAGATACAATAAATGCGTCGGGATGATAGCTATCAAGCAGCTTTACGGTTTTGATAAATTCTGCAAACTCATCATCAAAAAGGAATGCGTTAAGCGCAATATAGATTTTTTTATGATTTTTGTGAACAAATTTGACGGCTTCTTCCAGATCGGTGATATCGAGATTTCCTGCATGAGAGCGCAGGCTAAAACGCTTCAAGCCTGTATAGACAGCGTCGGCGCCGTAATTTATGGCGGTTTTTATCTTCCGAAGGTCTCCCCCGGGGCTAAGCAATTCAATCATATCTGAAATCTTATTTAAGCGGCTGAAAAAGTAAAGAATCGTTGATAATTGACACGCATCTTTTATGGAATAAAATATGGATATGGAACGAGCCGATATTATTCTTGAGAGAAGCTATAAATGGAAACTTATCGAATTTCTTGAAAATAACAGCATAAGATATGAATCGTGGTTTACCGAGACAGCTTCGCGATGTGTTGTTTCCGCAATACTGGATGAGGAAAAACTCAATATAATCAAGCAGTTTTTATATCATACCAAATGTTCCGCAAGAATCATTCTTCCTGATGATATTATCAGGATTGTCTATGTAGAATAATATGCCGATTAAGAGATTAACGTATAATGATGTTAGATTTTCCATAAAAAAGGAGTTTTTAAAGGCAGGCAAGAAGGTTGATTTATGGTTTGATCAGAAACGCATAAAAAATTCAGTTAGTCAGATTGCAAACGGCTATGATCGGAGGAATCTATATTTATCGGGCAGCTTTACCGCAGAGGACAGAAAATATCTTGAAAATCTGCTAAGAAGAAGCATAAAAAACAACTCCCGGATCTATGATTGGTGTTACATATATAATTTTAAAGATCCACTTAATCCTTTATCGGTCAGGCTTTCCGCAGGTAAGGCGTCAAAATTTAAGCGACAGATGAAGCGCTTGTTGGAGAATTTTAAAAGAGAAATTCCTGAAGTGCTTGAAAACAAAGATTTCTCCTTGCGTATAAGGGAAATTATAAATAAAACGAATAACCTGATAGGTAAAAATTTCAGTATTCTCAAAGATGCTGCGGCTGAACTTGATTTTTCGGTTAAGCCTTCAGCCAAAGGATTGCAGATAAACCCTATTGTAAACGGAAAGCTGATTACAGAAAGCGAATATGCATCCTTAAGCGATGAGCAAAAGAAACAGATAGAGCAAAAGCGTCATGAACTTGACGACAAAATTGCCGATTATCTCGAAAAGGCAAGGACGCTTGAGAAAAGCCGCTGGGATGAGATAGAGAAGGTAAAAAAAGAGGCGATTCTGCTTGCGATAAGTCATTATATTGACGAGATAGAAGCCGAATATGCCGATTCGAATAAGATAAAGAAATATCTTAAGGGGCTGGAGGAATATACACTTGATAATGCCGAGGAATTTCTGCCTGAGAAATCTCAGCGTCTTATGTTTCCCGTTGACGGAAAGATGCTTCCGTTTGAGGTAAATCTGCTTGTGGACGCCTCTAATTGTAAAGATTTGCCGATTGTGTATGAGGATAACCCCACATTTTATAACATCGTTGGCAAGATTGAGAAAAAGGCGATGTTTGGCAATCTCGTGACCGATTTTACATTGATAAAACCCGGAGCATTGCACAAGGCAAACGGAGGTTATTTAATCCTTGATGCAGACAGGGTACTTTCAAGACCTGGAAGCTGGTGGGCGCTTAAAAATGCTCTGCTTTCCGAATCGATAAAAATAGAAGATATCCAGGAGCAATTCGGGTTTCTTGCCACAACAAGCATGAAACCGGAGCCAATTCCGCTATCTGTTAAAGTGATTCTGCTGGGTTCAAGATATCTTTACAATCTGCTAAGCGCCTATGATGCGGAATTTAGCCGTCTTTTCAACCTCAAATCCGATTTTGATTATTCTGTGGATTTATCAGAAAAAAATGTTCAGGCAATAGTTTCGGTGCTACAAAATCAATACGAAAATGTTGTTTTCAGTGAATCGGCATTTCGAGAAATTATAAAATATGTATCAAAAATGGCCGGCAACAGAAAAAAAATCAGTTCTGATATTGCAAGAATTGCCTCGGTATGTGAAGAGGCGGTATCAAAAGCAAAAGAGAACTCTCAGAATTTAGAGATTACAGGAAAGCAGATACGCGAAGCGATAAAAAACGATATTTACAGAAAAGAGCTTGCCAGAGAAAAGATTGTGGAAATGATTAAAGATAATCAGATAATCATCCATACCGAAGGCAAAAAAATAGGACAAATAAACGGTTTGGCTGTTCTGCGGGACGGGGATTTCACATTTGGAACGGTGAACCGAATCTCAGCATCATGTTTTATGGGAAAAACAGGTGTAGTAAATATCGAAAGGGAATCAAATCTATCGGGTAAAACCTTTAACAAGGCATCTATGATAATTTCAGGTTACATCGGTCAAAAATATGCCCAGCGATATCCCCTTTCGCTTTCGGTTCTGTTGGCATTTGAACAGTCTTACGGTTTGATAGACGGAGACAGCGCTTCGGTGGCTGAGCTAATGGCAATTTTGTCGAGAATTGCGGATATTCCGATAAGACAGGATATCGCCGTTACCGGTTCGTTATCTCAGGCAGGTGAGGTTCAGCCGATAGGAGGAGTTGTGGAGAAAATAGAAGGGTTTTACAGAATCTGCAAAGAGAAGGGATTAACCGGAATGCAAGGTGTTCTGTTTCCGGAGCAAAATATGACAAATCTTATATTGCCGGTCGAAATTGAGGATGCTATCAAGAGCAACCGGTTTAATCTTTATACTATGAGCTATATTGATGATGCAATAGAGCTTTTAAGCGGAATTCCGGCTGGCAAACCGATAAAAACCGGTTATCAGAAAAACAGTTTTCATTATTTTGTGGATAAGAAATTGAAAAAGTATGCCAGATACGGGATAGGTTTTGAAAAAGATGCTTAATATAATTGATGCGGGAGAAAGTCACGGACCTGCGCTTACTGCAATAATTACAGGTTTGCCTTACGGTCTTAAGGTTGAGATTGACAAGATAAACAGACTGCTTGCCCAACGGCAAAAAGGATACGGAAGAGGAGCCAGGCAGTCTATTGAAGTTGATCGGGTAGTTATTCAATCCGGCATAAGAGGCGGAGTTACTTTAGGCTCTCCCGTGACGCTTCAGATTAAAAACAGAGACTTTGAGAACTGGAAAAAAGCTATGAATCCTGTTGGAGAAAATGAAGGCAAAAACAGGATGCTTGTTCCACGTCCGGGACACGCCGATCTTGCCGGCGCTACAAAATTTCATCAAGAGGACTTAAGGAATATTATCGAACGCTCAAGCGCAAGAAAAACTGCTATTAAGGTTGCTGTCGGTGCCTTGTTGGAGCAGTTTCTTGAGGTTTTTGGAATCAAGGTTATCGGTTTTGTAGAAGCTATTGGCGATGTCTCTGCCGATAGAGAATCAAATATTCCTTCTGAAGAGAAGATTGCAAATTCCGAATTCAGAACGCCTTTCGGAGAACTTGAAGGCAGATTCAAGATGGCGATAGACAAGGCAAAAGAAGCGGGCGATACATTAGGAGGCATCATAAGAGTTGTTGCAACAGGAGTTGTTCCGGGATTGGGCAGTTTTACCGATGATGAGTCAAGGCTTGACAGTGCAATTGCGCATGCAATGCTTTCAATTGGCGCGGTAAAGGGAATTGAGATAGGCAGCGCAATAG
>JALWSW010000115.1 GCA_027080125.1 Campylobacterales bacterium
GAATATTCGCAAAGTCCATTTCTTTAAAGTTATGAGCAACAATTCCCCATTCATCAATAACTCTATTCGTGGTAACTACCCAAATATCATATTTTCTGTTCAAAATCCTGTATTCAGTTAATCCTACCCCTAAAAGAAACATTATCAGAATAGTTTGTTGAATGATAGGATATTTGGCAAGAGAAGCATGAATGCCTGCATAAATATACAAAAACATAAGTCCCACTGTTCCCAATAAAGGAATCAATACGTAGAACAAATGTTTTTTTGCTATAAACAAAACTTCCTCGCCATCCATCAGCTTTGTTCTAACTTGCTTTACCTGTTTGCTATTCACAAAAACCTCCTAAATTTTGATTGAGAGTTTTGCATCCCTCTACTATATAAATTATCTTAAAGGTTTTTGGGGGGACTTTTGCAAAAAACAGTCAGATTTTTTGTAAACTACCCCTCATTAAATTGACCTCCTCCTCTCCCTGAAGGAAGAGGTCTTGAGGGAAGGGTTGATAATCTAATAAAGTGAATATTTGATTTGCCATCTCTCCGCCATTTTCCGACCATCTGTTTTTATTTCCTATAACTATTACTTGTTCCTGCGACCTTGTAATTGCCACATTCAAGAGATTAGGCTTTCTTGTTGCCCATTTAATAGCACCGTCTGTTGCTCCACCTAAGATAATGATTACGATTTTATTTTCTTTGCCTTGGAATGTGTGTATCGTGCCTATATTTTCAATATTCATAAGCTCTTTTCTAACTTTACTATCTTTGATGCCTACAAACGGTGATATGACATAAACATCGCTTAATCTATTTTTGTATTTTTCAAGAAATTTTCTTGCCATTTTTATTTCATCGGCGGATATGTTTTTGGATAACCAACCGGTATTGTTCGTATCAACATTTACATAAATTCCTTTCCCTTTAGTTTCCGTCTTCTTACCGTGTATCATAGTGTTGCTGTAAGCGATGGCATTAGCAATACCGAATGCAGGTTCTTTGCATCTGAAATGGATTCGCAGAGGCATTCCTATAGGAATTTCATAATTATCTCTTTTGATAACAGACTGAACGCTTGATGCTCTATCTGCAAGCACCTGAACCGATGTATCTATATATCCCCTACCAGAAACTTGAATTGCATGTTCCATACCGGGAACTATCATGCCTTCATTCTGTAAATCTAACCCATTCGCTATCTCTTTGGCATTAAGTCCTTTTGCAAGCGCATCCCTTAAACTTGCAGGCATCTTTACAACAGGTTCTATTTGCAGCGGATCACCTACTACAATGGCTCTTACTGCTCTCATAAGCAATCCGGCAGCATAATAAGGTATGCCTTGTCCGGCTTCATCTATAATCGCAAATCCTATGGTATTAGGCTTATCAAGAACGGCAAACATATTTGTAACAGAATGAAATGTTGTGGATATGACAGGCGTTACAAAAGAAAAAGCAGTCCAAAAATCCGAAACTACACCCACACCGCTTTCTTTAACCTTCTTGAATACCCCATTTTCATTCGATAAAACAGCAAAGAAATGGTCTATATTATCTTTTATCTTCTCTCTATTTTTCAAAACAAAAGCGTAATGAAGTTTAAGAGCTTTGAAAAACAGTTCTTTTCTTTTTTGTTCAAAATTTTCCTGCGCGTAAGGAGTAAACAACTGTTTTTCTTTATCGGGATAGTTATAAATTGCATTTGGCACGGATAAAATATCAGATTCCCTGTCATCTAAATTGTCAATGCGTAAACTCTTAAAAAGCCTTGCCGCTTGGTTTTTTATTTGTTTTTTGCTATAAAACATATCTTCGTTGAATGACAGCCTATCTTTCAGTTCTTCTGCTTCATTTTCAAATTGGCGCTTTTGTTTTGTCAACGAACTTGCTTGTTCTTCAAGCTGTTGGATTTCTTCCAAAGTTTTTTTAACGAAGGTTAAACTTTTGAGTATGGGAATTTTCGACAACCGAAGACTGAAACGATTAGACTGCTTATAATTTTCAATATCAATAGTCTTTTTTCTTGCCCTCTTTGAAATCTCATGCAATTCGCTTCTGAGAAGATTTGCTTTGTCTTTAAGTTTCATATATTCGTCAGAAACAATTTCAAACTGTCTATTTTCGCTTTCATAATAATCTTTTAAAGAATAACTTTCACTTTCAATCAGCTTATCAAACGGTATCAGTCGCTTTATACTCTCTATTTCATTGTGAAGTTTAAGAAAATCTTCGGCATACTGTTTTAAATTTATACTATTAATCAGCGCTTTTAATTTTTCGCTTTTTTCACGAGCTTCTTTCTTTTCTTTTTCACTTTTAGACTTAAATTCATACTCAGTTTTTCCCAAGTATTTAAGCATTAAACCAAGTTTTTTAATGTAATTCCTTTTGACCTTATTCAAATTTTCCTTTTTACCTAATGCTACAGATATGGGACTCCAATACCTGGCTCCTTTTTCTGAATCTTGCATACAATCGGCGAAATAGGCAAGTATAGGTTCATCAGCCAGTTTATCCTTGTATTCAGCCACTTTATCTATTAACGGCAATTCTTTCGATATGTTCTCTACTGCATTGTTATTGCTTGAAGCAACAACGACATTGTAATCACAAAGCCGTCTATTCGAAAACCTATAAATCTTGCCAAAAGCCGAATCACTTTTTTCAAGTATTTTACGACCGTCAATAATGTCTTTAGCAAGATAATAAGCTCTATGGGTAACTATATTGGCGATTATATCTCTTAAAATAGTAGTTTTGCCTGTTCCAGGAGGACCGTTGACGCTTGCAATCCCGCTTTCATCCTGTCTTAAAAATTTGCGATACACTTCCGATAACGCCAATGCTTGATTAAAAAATGGTTTTGCCCATGATTCACTAAGCCATCTTGCAGGCGGTATATTTTCAGGAGATAAAATCATACGCTCAGTATCTTTGTTTAGTTTCCTACTTTTAGGATTTCCTTTAATATAATGCTTTAAAGTTATGTTTTTACCAAAGTTATTTTTAGCAAGCTCAAGCTCACTTATAAAAAAGGACGGCGGTTCGTTAATATATCTATCCACTTCACTAAAAAGATACTTCTTATCAATTATCTTTCCCGATGATACGATTGGATATTCAAAATCATCCGCTGTTAATCCCAGAAGATCATCAAGTTTAAGCCATTGCAAAGAAAAAGTTATCATTTCTTTTGCTATGTCTTCACTTAAACCCTTCTGTTTTCGCTCGTAAACATGAGGAAGCAAACCTGTAGAAAATATACCTAACTCGGAAGCCCATAATTTCATTGTCGTATCCGTTGTAAGTAAGATAACCTGATCAGGTGAAAATTTGTTAATCGCATATTTTGAGATTCGAATAACTGCCTTATCAACATCATCAATCTTACTTTCCGGTTTTAACTTTCTATGAAATCCGTCAAATTCTACCTTGCTTCTATCATCATCAAACAGCCTGTGAGTATAATATATAGTTTCAACATTTTTTTCGCATTTCTCTTGAAGTTCTTCAATCCAGCCTAATCCTCTTCTGGCATACTTTTTTCTGTTCTCTATTTCCTCCGGTTCTCCTTTGCCTCCCATGTCTTTGAGAGTATCTAACTCTTTTATTACACCGTCATAAACCACCACTTTTAAATTGTGATTTCCTTTTTCATTTCTTTTTTCAATGTAAAACAGAAACGGATTTTTTTCGCTCTTCCAAAAACCAGCAAGTTTTATAACAAAAGAGGTATCTATTATCCAATAATTGTAGTCGTTATAATAACTTCCGAATTTCTCAGTAAAGCGTTCGTTAAATTCCTGTATATCGTTCATTATGTATTTAGCAGATAACTGTTTTTTCTCATTATTTAAAAACTTTGAAAGATAAAACCAGAAAGGTTTTATCTTAACGGCAAGATAAGATGCCTCTGTTTTTTCTACGTTATCCTCATTATCCGATGCACCATCCTGCGGTATTCCAATTATCATATTTTCAGAATTTGCTACAACAGAAAAAAGATACAGCCAGTCATTTTCTATATGATCGTATTCTTCGGTATTTTTTTGGATTGTTATACCAAGTTTTTTGATGATTTTTTCGATTATTTTGTCCTTCTTTGTTACACCAAGCTGTGATTGGCAAAAGAAAAACTGTTTTTCTTTAATAATATTTGCGGAATTATATCGTTTTTTCCAAGCCATATTAGGCTCTCTGTATATCTCATTCTTTCCCGTTTTCAATCGTTTATTGATCAATGATGCGCTTGCTTTTTCGCCTTTCTCATTAAGCATTTCGACCTCAGGCAAATTCGAAAAAATCTCGAACATTTCCCAAAAATCGAAAAGCCTTTCTACAGCCTCAGACATTAAACCTCCTATCTAATATTGTAATTATGGTAATCCCAAAACCCACTTATTCAATAACCCAAAAAAATCTGCAATTTTGATGCAAAAATTCAGCTTTTCGATCCTGCTTTCTCCAACGGTAGATCAAGCTTTTCCTGCGCATCTTTTGCCTGTTTTATGAGCGAAAAAGTGGTATTTATGCTCTTAATAATGTCCAAAAAATTAAAGGTATTGGTATTTTTCATTAACACTCCGTCAAACTTAACCCCATACATTACAGCCATCGCCCTTGCAATCGCATCTGCAATTCTATCAGATTCTTCCTGCTTGATGTTGAACATATCCTGAATGACAGCAGACATGTCTCTAAATGCCTTTTTCTTTAGCGCAATCGCCTCAGTTGCTGCATGCTCCGCTTCCGCAATTATTTCTGAAAGAAACAGTATCTTTTTGTTTCTCTGCCGTTTGTTGTCTTTTGCAAGTTCGTTGGTTATTTCAGGGTGATACTTCAAAATGGCATCGAGCATAATCTTTTTCTTGTCCTGATTCCAATCTGCTCCGCCAATATCCGGTTCCTCGATTATCTCAGGCATCCAATGGTGCAGGATATGGTTTGAGTAGATGGAGTAAACTTCTTTGTAAATACGATCATGCTTCTTCTGCCCAATTTTTTCTTTGATCGTTGAAATCTTTTGTCTTCTTTTAATCTTCGACATAACAATCCTTGTTTTCTTAGATACATTTAATTTATGCTCCAGAAGCAGCTTGGAAATCTCATCGCGCGTCCGCGGATTATTCCCGCGCAGATGTATTTCTGCAAACATAATGATTGCGGCTCTAACACAATGAGCGATATTAACAAACTCTTTAATGCTCCTTTTATTGAATGGCAGTTTACGCAAGCCAATAATATATTTTGCAAGATTGTATGCTATATTCGGGGCGTTTTTAAGACCCAGCTCATTCCTAATCGCAGGCGACACATTCATAAGTGTGTTTTTCTTTAAGCCGAAACTAAATTCAGCACCGTTTATACCCTTGGTAACCATTTCTTTTAAATACAAGAATCTGATTCTTTTATCCATGCCAACCTCAGAAACACTTGTAAAACGAGATGCAACTGCAAGCACTTTCTTAAAATACGCATCCTCAAGCGTATCCTCGATATTAACTCCATCCATTTCTATTTCCGAATAATTTCCAAACCACTTTCTGGCAAGAAAGTTCTCCCACATTCCGGAAACAACCTTATAGATATGGCTTTTATTTGCATTAGCAATTAGATCTCTAATTTGAGAAGGCGCCTTTTTCTTTTTGATTTCATCTTTAAAAAACCATGAAAACATTAAATCCATTTTCTTTTTTATTTCTTCTTCGTACTGCTTACTTCCCACAAAAACCTCCTAAATTTTGATTGAGGGTTTAATATCCCTCTACTATATAAATTATCTTAAAGGGTTTTGGGGGGACTTTTGTGAAATACAGTTACTTATTTACTTATCAAAAGACAAACTTTTGATGTAAAAATGACCCGAAAATTGACCAAAAACACACTAAATCGTTTTGTAAACCGCATAAACCCTCAGAAAAGCACGGTATATCAACAAACTTTTAAAGCTGAAAAGCAAAAATTACGCATCCCTATTATGTCAAGTTAATAAC
>JALWSW010000116.1 GCA_027080125.1 Campylobacterales bacterium
CCGGAAATGTTGATACATTTGGGGTCGGAGCCAAAGCCACTGCGCTTGGCGGAGCGTTTGCCGCAAAGGCTGATGATTTTTCGGCAATGTACTATAATCCGGCAGGATTGGTCCAGATAAAGCGTCCCGAAGTCTCTCTGGGAGCATCCTTTATCGTACCTAACCTCAACCAATCTGTAAGTTTCAAAAACAATCAGCCGCTTACAGGCAGCAAAGATTCAGGCTCAACCTCCACCAACGACGGGTCACCTTTGCTTATTGCGCCTGCAGGAGGTATTGTTTATCCGACTACAATTGCCGGAAGACCGGTTGCTTTCGGTATAGGAAGCTATGTTCCGTTTGGAATGAAATTAAAGTGGAGCGCAAATCCTGCGGCAAATCTCGGGGCATATAACGGATACAAGGTGTGGTACAGCAGATTTGTATATGCTGCGCCGACGGTTTCGGTTGCTCTAACCGACAAACTGCTTGTGGGAGCAGGTCTGGAATTCGGAAAATCGCGCTCGGGAGTGATACGTGATATCTATTTGAGTCCTGAATTACAGGCATTAGCTATTGCAGGTCATAGTCCGTTGGCAAACTATATCGGAGGATCTGTCAGATCGGATTTCAAAGATCATGCAAACTGGTCATTTAATATAGGCATGATCTATAAATTTACACCAAAACTGCAGGTTGGTTTGACCTATAGAGGCAAAACCACAACAAAATTCTCAGGTCCAACCGATTTTCTTGATTCGAGCGGTAGGGTAATAGACAGCGCTACCGGAAGTGTGAGCATTGATCATCCTGAGCAGATACAAGGGGGAATATATTATCAATTTACACCGAGATTCTCAGGCGAGGTGGATCTTGTATGGACTCATTGGTCAAGGATAAAAAGCTATACTGTAACCTGGAACAAGACACCCGAGCTGCTTCAGATTGAAGGTAAAACAAACGAGACCTTTGTGCGAAACTGGAAGAACACTACGCAGCTGAAATTTGGCGCATCCTATATATTGTCCAAAAAGATTACCTTGCGCGGCGGATTTTATTATGATCCTACCCCTATAACCGATGAAGGTTTTGATATGGCATGGCCTGATGCAAATAAAATATCGATATCTGCGGGCGCGGGAATAAAGCTTTCCAAACATTTCAAACTTGATCTTGCCTATCAATTTATGTTTACCAAGGGAAGCAGAAATTTGCCGATGGGCACAAGCAACAATCTTAACTCAAGCTATGGCTCTGATGCATTGGGTGAGAATCCGCAAGCATCCGCAAAAGGCAAAGGGGTAATAAACAATGCAGCTATGACGATGACATATGAATTTTAAAGAAGGGTTATGAAAAATCGAATAAGTGAGCAGATACAGATCAGATTTCGCGACACCGATGCGATGGGCCATGTCAATAATGCTGTGTATATTACCTACTTTGAAATGGTTCGAATTAAGCTGTTTAAAGAGATATTTGGCTGGGACAGCAGTTATAGGATGTTGAACACAGCGCCTGTTATAGCCGCTATGAACAGCTGCAACTATAGGGTGCCTCTTTTTATAGGCACAAAAGTGAAAGCACAATGCTGCGTATCTAAGATAGGAAAAAAAAGTTTCACTATATTTACAGAGATTATTGGAGAAGATGGCACTGTATATGCAGATGGCCAAACCGTTATTGTTTTTTATGACTACAGCCTGGAAAAGTCGATTGATATTCCTCAAAAATATAGAACGGCTTTAGAGAGATTTACCTGCAAATAGATGTTCGGGTATTTATGTTGAAAGAGAAAGAATGATCGATGATAAAATGAAAGAAATTATGGCAAAACGGGAAGCGCTTGCCGGGATCAGGGTTTTGGATATTACCAGAATCATATATGGTCCCTGGGCTTCTACGCTCTTGTCGGTTATGGGTGCGGAGGTCGTACATGTGGAAATGCCCGGAGCCGGTGATGTCCTCATAAGGGCGGTGAGTCCGGGAGGCGTTTTTCCAAACAATATTTCTCCCGGTATGATTTGCTGCAATGCCAACAAGTATTATGCCGCAATAGACATGCACAAACCGGAGGGTATCGATCTTATCAAAAAGCTCGCCGCAAAATCAGATGTAGTGATGGAAAACTTCAAAGCCGGAACATTCGACAGGTGGGGCATTGGCTACAGGCAACTAAGCAAAATTAATCCAAAGCTAATCTATGTTAGTATGCAGGGCTTTGGCAATTGGGGGGGAATGGCAGGCAGACCAAGCTATGATGCATATGCGCAGGGAATTACCGGTCTTGCGGGAATATCCGGTTTTCCCGAGGGCCTTCCGATAAAATCGCAGGCATGGATAGGCGATTATTTGTCAGGAACTATGGCCGCCTTTCTGACGCTTACTGCCCTTCATTATCGAAAAAGAAGCGGTAAGGGGCAGTTTATTGATCTGGCGCAATCGGAAGTGCTGCTCAGATCGATGGACTGGACATGGATCTATCAAAGCCATACCGGCAAAAAGAGAAAACGTTCCGGAAACTACGATATGGCTGTTGTTCCTTCTTTGATTGCAAGATCAAAAGACGGATTTGTCTCAATAGGCGCTTTTGCAAAAGCAGAGTTTAACCGATTGTGCGATGCAATGGCTGATAGCGAGCTAAAAAAATATACGTCGTTTGAGAAACGCTTCAAAAATGCTGATCTAATTTATAAAAAGATAGAGGGTTGGGTTGCAAAACTTAAAACAGATGAGATTATAAATTTAGGTAAAAAGTTCGGATTTTCCGCTCATCCGGTTATGAATTCTGAAACAATTTTTAAAGACAGAAAATTTAATAATCGCAAAACCGTTTGGAAATTCAAAGACCCTGTATATGGAGATGTTGCCTATCCCAATCCGTTGCATCTGGATAAAACGCCGGGTCGTATTAGATGGTCGATGCGTCCGGTCGGATTTGACAATGAATATGTTTTAAAGCAGATATTGGGTTTTGATGATGATAAAATAGAAAAATTGTATAAAAATAATGTCATAGGCAAATGGGATAAAAAATTTCCCTTCAGCAGCCCTCCTAAAGATTGGGATGGCAAGCAAGGAGTAATTTTATAATGGAGAAATGGAGCGAGTGGGCAAAAGAGCATACCGGTTATGAAGAATCGCTTGGCAAAGCTCAGCCGTTGGATGATATTAAGGTTTTGGATCTCAGCTACGGAAGTTTTGCAGGGCTTTTTGCATCTTCTTTGCTTGCTGAGATGGGAGCTGAGGTTGTGAGGGTCGAGCCTCCCGGAGGCGATATAGCCAGGCAGATGAGTCCTGAGGGAATAAAGATAAACGGAACGGGACTTGCCTATATTGTAGAGGGCAGAAATAAATACAGCATTACTCTTGATATAACAAAGTCTAAGGGATTGGCAATTCTCAAAGAACTGCTGCCAAAGTTTGATGTTTTGATTGAGACATTTCCTTCCGGTTTTCTTGAAAGCTTAGGGCTTGGCGGCAAAGAGATTGAAAAGATTAACCCGAACATGATATATTGTCCTATAAACGGTTCGGTGCACTCTGAAAATTGCTCAGACAATCCGGCTGAAAGGCTTGATTATGACATTACGGCTCAGGCATTGAGCGGGTTTGTCTGGATGAACGGATTGCCTGAGGATTATACGGAATTTCCGGAGAATACCCGCGTTCCAACCAGAATGGGAAATTGGATGGGATGGTATGCCGGGGGCATGATGGCTGCTTTTTCCATAATGAGTGCGTTAATTTACAGGGATTCCGAGCAGGAAGGTCAGGCTATGGATATAAGTCCTGACGAATCGCTTATGGCGCTTAATAATTATGCGATTCATTATTATTATTTGACAGGCAATGTTATAAATCGTGTCGGGAACTTTGAACCTGCGGCATATGCATATAACTATTTTCAGGCAAAGGATGGGATGGTTTTTATAGCCGGATATGTTGATCAGAACTGGAAAGCGCTTTGCAGCATAATTGGCAGAGACGATCTTGTGAAAAAATATCCGACAACAAAAGAGCGCACCGATCCTAAAAATTTTATTCCGATGACAAAAGAAATAGAAAAGTTTACAAAGCGGAAAACCCGCAATGAGATAGCAAAGTTATGGCTTAACTATAAAGGAGCAGGAGTTACGGTTGCAGGAGAGATATTGGAACCTGACGAGGCGATGAAAATCGATCACTGGTATGAAAGAAGAGCTTTGATTTGCTTGAGTGATAAGGATTTTGGAAAATTTACAATGCAGGGTATTCCTGCAAAAATGAGCGGATCATCTCTGAGCATAAAATGGATATGCAGAGATCCCGGCGAGGATAACGAATTTATCTATTCCAAATTTCTGGGTTATGACAGAGATATTCTTGAAGAGCTGTCCAAAGAGGGCGTTATAGTATAGATAACTTTTAAATATATAAGAATATGAAAAAATATTCATGGAGGTAACAATGAAATGTTCGTTTAGGAGGGAAGGATGAGAATAGCTGTACTGGCCAAGGTGGTAAGTGATTACGAAATTCCGTCATCGGACTTTGAGCTTGATGGCAACCGAATAAAGGATCGTTATAACAAAATGATAGGGTTATACGACGAACATGCCATCGAACTTGCAATTCAGGTTGCCGAAAAATCCGGCGCTCAGGTAGAGATAATCAGCTACGGTGACAAATCTGATGTTGCAATATTGAGAAAGGCGCTTGCTATGGGCGCGAATTCTCTAACCTTGATCGAGGGAAAAAACGATGATCCGTTTGCTATTGCGTCTGAATGCGCAAAGGTTATTAAAGAAAAGAAGTATGATCTTATCCTTGCGGGGCGGCAGTCTTCTGATCTTGAACGCGGGGTTGTTCCGGCGCTGGTGGCGAGCATGCTTGATTTTCCCTATATTCCGATAGTAAAGCAGATCAGCGTCAATGGAGATGAGCTCGAACTCATCAAGCAGATAAAAGGCGGAACGCTGAAACTGAAGGCAAAGATGCCTATAGTGTTGTCGATTACCGATGATCCTACAAATGTGCCAAGAATTCCGGCAGTTCGAGGAATTCTTCAGGCAAAAAGAAAACCGGTTGAACAGTTGAGCTCAGATTCTACAGAAGGTTCCGGCATTAAAGAGATTTCGGTTGAAATTCCGAATATCGAGTATAAATGTGAAATTTTGCCATCTGATGATATTAACGAAGCAGCCGACCTGCTTGTGGAAAATCTGAAAAAGGAGCATCTATTATGAAGGCATTAGTTATAAGTTCTGATAATCCGAAAAGGCTGGGAGAATTGAAAACCGTTGCGGGCAGACTATGCGAGGCGCATGAAGCTGTCGTAATTACAGATAAAAACAGTGTTGCGGGTTCATGGGAAAAGGCATGGGTAACAACAGAAACCTTAGGAGCGAATCTGACCGATTCCGTGCTGGCTTTGGCAAGTGGCTTTGACTATATAATATCATCAGGCGACATAGGTATTTCAATTCTGCCTGAGATTGCATACAGACTTGGAGCGTCTTTGGCAACCGAGATTACAGATGTTCAAAAAGAGAATGATCGTATCATACTGACTCATCCGGTATATGGCGGCAAGGCTGTTGCCAAGTATGAGTCCAATAAAGACAAGGTATGCATCTCTCTCAGGGAAAATTATTTTGACCCTGATGCGCTTGAGGGTAGCACCGATGCGGAGAATCTTCCTCTTAAAGAAAGTAAAGTTGAGCTGTTGGAAGCAGATATGGAAAAAGCCGAGGGCATCGCTTTGGAGGATGCACCGGTTGTTGTATCCGGCGGAAGAGGCATCGGAGGACCTGATGGATTTAACGATCTTTCCAGGCTTGCAAAACTCTTTGAAGGCACAATTGGTGCGTCAAGGGCAGCAGTCGATGCCGGTTGGGTGCCAAACAGCATGCAGGTAGGGCAAACCGGAACGATTGTGGCGCCTGATCTGTATATCGCAGTCGGAATCAGCGGAGCAAGCCAGCATCTGGCGGGAATTACCAATGCAAAGATCGTTGTGGCGGTGAATAAAGATGAGGAAGCGCCAATATTTAAAAGAGCCAGATACGGTATTGTGGCCGATTGGAAAAAATTTATACCTGCATTCACAGAGAAAATTGAGCAACTCAAATGAAAGAGGTTGTAATTTTAGATGGCATAAGGACACCCTTTGGTAATTTCGGCGGAGCCTTGAAAAACTTTTCGGCGACCGATCTGGGTGTTATCGCTGCAAAGGGTTTGTTTGACAAACTGAATTTTCCACTGGATAAGATAAATCATGTCGTGTTTGGAAATGTCATACAGAGCTCGAAAGATGCAATCTATCTTGCAAGACATATCGGTCTTAAAAGCGGAGTCCCGATTGAGACACCGGCTCTAACGCTTAACCGTCTTTGCGGCTCAGGCTTTGAGGCTATAATCGAGGCTGCCAGACAGATAATGATCGGTGAATCCGATGTTGTGCTGGCAGGAGGCACCGAATCGATGAGCCAGGTGCCCTATTGCTTGAGAGATGCCCGTTTCGGAAAGATGCGGCTTGGAGGAAATCTGCCGCTTGAGGATTATCTCTGGCAGTCTTTAACAGATACTTATACGGATTTGCCTATGGCTCTGACCGCAGAAAATATTGCACAAAAAGATAAGATAGACAGAGACGAAGTTGATAACTGGGCATATATCAGCCAGCAAAGGGCAGCTAAAGCTGTCAAATCCGGCAGATTGGACGAGGAGATTTTAGAAATATATGACAAAAAGAGGATGAGAAAGCCGCTGAAAATCGATGAGCATATCAGATTTGATATTTCACGTAACGACCTGTCGAAACTTCCGCCTGCATTCAAAAAAGATGGCACAGTCACAGCAGGCAACGCCTCAGGAATTGTGGATGGAGCTGCTGTGGTTGTTGTGGCATCCTCAGAGTGGGCAAAGGCAAACGGATTTAATCCGATCGGAAAAATAATCTCATGGGGTATAAGCGGCGTTGATCCGTCATATATGGGTTTGGGTCCTGTGCCTTCGATGAAAATGGCTGCAAAAAATGCAGATATATCCATTGATGATTTTGATCTTATTGAGGTAAACGAAGCGTTTGCGTCTCAATTTCTTGGCGTTGCAAAAGAGCTTGATCTTGATCTTGAAAAGACAAATGTAAACGGAGGAGCTGTTGCGATAGGTCATCCGCTTGCGGCAACCGGTTCGAGGCTGATTATTACCGTTTTAAAGGAACTCAGGCGTCGTAAAAAGAACAAAGCCATTGTTTCGGCTTGCATCGGAGGAGGTCAGGGAACAGCAGTTGTTGTGGAGGCGATATGAAAGGTTTGGCTGTTATCGCAACTCCAAGAGGCAACGGGAACAGCGAAATTGCGGCAAAAATTATACTTGATGCGGCAGGCTTTGAAGAGAAGGCGATTATCAATTTGTATGATCTTAGTATAAAACCGTGTACAGCATGCTACAAATGTCTTTTTCAGAAAGGATGCACGATAGACGATGATCTGGTATGGGCGCT
Organism: Campylobacterales bacterium; assembly: GCA_027080125.1. Classification (GTDB taxonomy): domain Bacteria; phylum Campylobacterota_A; class Desulfurellia; order JAADFJ01; family JAADFJ01; genus JAADFJ01. Next base: position 7,469 of record JALWSW010000116.1, read on the forward strand.
GGAAAAGATTGACGAGGCAGACGGCCTTGCTTTTATCAGCAATACCTATTTTATGGGAATAAACGGAATGTGGAAGCTGTTTTCCGACAGAATGCTGCTTTTGAATCAATATAAAAATATCAAAGGCACCCCAAGCGTATTAATAGGAGTCTCAGGAATCAAGGGATGGGAAGGACTCACACTTTCCTCCCTTGCAGCGCTTAGCTTTACAATGGAGCTTGATGTAAGGGCAAAAGCTGACCTGATAGCTACACTTCCGGGTGAAATCGAGAATCAGAAAGAGCATCTGATAAAGATAGGCAAAATTTTATCCGGAGAGATTCAAAAAGAGCCCGACGGTGAGGAATTTTGCAGTTTTTGCGGTTCAAACTGCTTTAAGATGTCAAACGGAAAGGCTGTTTGCGCTATCTGCGGCAAGCCTATCAAGGAAGGAGAACCTGTGATTAAGTCAAGCTGGTCAGCTCACGGCGATTGGCTAAGAAAAAAGAAAAATGAATTTTTGGCAAGAAGAAAAGAGCTGCTGAGAATACATAATCGATACAGTAAACTAAAATATAAAATTAAACCATACAGGGGGGATTAAGATGATTAGAAAAATTTTGATTGCGTTGATGTTTGCCTTAGGTACGCTCGGACTATCTGCATGCGGAGGAGGAAACGGAAATAGTTCCGGAAGCGCAACGGTTCTGCCTGCAGACAAATTGACATTTAATCTTGCCAGCCAAACAATTCCGTTTCCAAACGATATTGCGTGGGCTAATCCGAATCCGGCGGGACTCAATCAAGCAGGAATTGTGGATCTGGAAGGCTCAACAAGCGACCCGGCAACAGATGCTCTGTATACCGAAATTGCAAATCTTAAAATCAAAGGCTTGAGCCCCAACGCACCGATAGCTGTTCCACTTGACGGAAATAGCAGCAGCGCACTGACAAATCTTGACGGCAACATACTTTTGATTGATTTGACTCAATTGCTTGGACCGTGCGAGAGTTACAAGTCGGATCAAACCGCATATAACGGCTGCCTGGCTGGAAATCTTATGAATAATCCTAATGTGGATCAGACGGCAAAGATAGAAAGCTTTTATCAGGCGGTAAAGGATGCTAACGGAAATGTGTTGAATTATGCCATAAAAATCTATCCGATTACCTCGCTTATTGCCGGTGACCAGTATGTAGTTGTTCTGAAAAAAGGAATTAAAAGCGCAAACGGAGCGCTTCTTTCAGCAACGAGCACGGTTGATATGTTAAAATCCGACACTCCGCTTACTGATCCCCAAATGGAAGCGATAAGGCAGCAATATATTCCTCTTTTTAATCTGATGAGTCAACTATTTTTAACGCCAAAATCCGATATCTTGGAGCTCTTTACGTTTACTACCGCAGATAAAACGCTGAGTCTTGCCGATTTTGCACAACTTGCACAGGGAGGTGCGACAAACGTTACAGGCATCAGCTACAATGCCTCGACAAGCGACCCTGAATCGATTACAAGCGAATATGAGGCGATAAACGGAGCCGCAGGGCAGTTTGCCTCATATTCAGCTGCAACTTCAGATGTTACAAGCTCATTTATGTCAACTACCTTTTTTGAGACCGGATTTAACTCATTTAATGTTACAACGCTTGCTACAAGCTCGCCGGCCGCAGAGTCGGTTCCAGCCATCATAATTCCATCAGGCAGCACCGATAAGGTTGTAATATTTCAGCACGGTCTGGGCGGAGACAAAACGAATGCATTTGCGCTTGCGGCAAAACTTCTGCCTGCCGGATACACGATTATTGCAATGGATCTGCCCGATCACGGCGATAGGGCTGCAACTTATGCTGCAAATCCGTATAATGCCTGTGATACAAGCTCTTCAGGCGGATGTTTCTTTACGGCAAATCTGCCGCAGGATAGAATTAATCTCTATCAATCCGCCTTTGATATGACTATTATGCTGAAGGATCTTGAGGCAGGAAAATTTGACCTTGATGGAGACGGCATCGGTGATGTGCCAAATAAGATCTATTTTGTCAGCCAATCACTCGGGTCAATCACCGGCTCGGTTTTTAACAAATTCAACAATCAGGATATTACAAAATCGGTGCTCAATGTAGGCGGAGCCAATTTTGCCGCTATTTTGGATGAAACCGCAATCCAGAGTCTGCAGAATACCGTTTCCGCCCTGGGCTATACAAAAAATACCGTTGGATATATGACGTTTCTTGGTATAGCACAGCTTTTGCTTGATCCGGCTGATCCTGTTTATCTTGCAAGAGGCATAAAAAATGCACTTGTGCAGACGGCAAAGGGTGATATCATTGTGCCGAATATCTCTAATGAAGTTTTTGCAAAATCGGTTTATGCAAATAGTTCCTATCTGCCGATTGCGCTTGATCCTTCACAGGATCTTTCCGTAAACAACGCTATAACCAGTCCGGCAGCTTCCTGGTATCAGTATGGCATAACCGGTCAGTATATTCCGCACGGATTTATGCTAAGCGATGATATTTCAAGCTACAGCGGCACATCAATCTATCCGATATATCAGGCGGAGCAGACCATGATAACAAACGCATATAAAAGTTCGCAAGAACAACTCCTGAACTATCTTAACAATTAACCTTTGGTAACCTTCGGCGTAGAGACTGATTCTGTCTCTACGCCGCTTCCGGCTTCTTTGACGCTTACTCTATTATCGTTTTACTTTCAGATTATTTTCGTTAAACTTACATAAAGTGTGACGAAACATAAGGAGGTATTTTATGCTTATAGGAATTCCGAAGGAGATTAAGGAATCTGAAAAAAGGGTAAGTCTCACGCCGTATTCGGTTGATCAGATTGTAAGAGCAGGTCATAGGGTAATTGTTGAGACTGGCGCCGGGGTGGGCAGCTTTTTCAGCGACGAGCAATACCGGGCTGCAGGTGCTGAAATTGTGAAAACAGCAAGCCAGGCGTGGGATGCTGATCTTATAGTCAAGGTTAAAGAACCGCTTGAGCCTGAGTATCGCTATTTTTCTTCCGATAAACTGCTTTTTACCTATCTTCATCTTGCCTCATCGAAAAAGCTAACCGAGGCTTTGCTTGATTCAGGTATAACGGCGTTTGCGTATGAGACGGTTGAAAAAGACGGCGCGTTGCCGCTTCTGGCTCCTATGAGTGAGATTGCCGGCAAGATGGCATCGTTGGTCGGATTTTTTTATCTGGCAGAGCCGTTTGGAGGAGACGGGGTTCTGCCATCAGGAGTTCCTGGAGTTTTGCCGGCAAAGGTTTTGATTATAGGAGCCGGCGTTGTGGGACAAAATGCGGCTCTTGTTGCAAAAGGTGTGGGAGCCGATGTAACAATAGCAGATATAAATACAGATAAACTCAAAAGGATGGAGGAGTTCGGACTAAAAACAATCTATGCTCATCCATTAGCCATTGCAAATGAACTGAAATCATCCGATCTTGTAATAGGAGCCGTGCTTGTCGCAGGAGCCGCTGCTCCGAAGGTTATTACAAGAGAAATGATAGAAGATATGAAATCAGGCGCGGTGATTGTTGATGTTGCTATAGATCAGGGAGGATGCACCGAAACATCGCATCCTACTACTCATCTAAATCCTACATTTAAAACAGGAGGAATAACCCAGTATTGCGTTGCGAATATGCCTGCTGCTTATGCTGCAACAGCTACAGAGGCGCTTTCCAATGCAACCTATAGCTATGTGATTAGGCTTGCAAACGACTGGAAAGAAGCGATAAAAGAGGATAAAGCCATAATTTCAGGTCTTAATATTTATGACGGAAAAATAACTAATCCGGCGGTTGCCAAATCATTGAATATGACTTATGTTTACCCTAATGATATTATTTAGGAGGAACTATGGGCAATTTTTTAGATAGAAACAACAGGCTCTCGGATTTTATTGATAAACCTGCTATTAGCTCTGCGCTTATTGAGATTGCAAAAGCCAAAGGAATTGATTCTGATTTTGACAAGAATCTCACTGTTGATGAGCTTGCAAATCTTCTTGATGTTGAAGCGGCTGATCTTTTGCTGGTAATTAATGAAAAAAACGGAACGTTGCCGCTTTTGCTATCTGCTCACCCAGAGCTTGCACCCAAGTCGGCAAAAAAAGAGAGACCCGACTGGTTGGATAAGGCTGAGATTTTTGATCTGGATGTGAGAGGATATATTGCAAAAGGCGCTGACCCGTTCGGGATTATTATGAAAGCCGTTTCGGAATTAGATGGGAAAATTTTGCATCTGATAAATATCTTTGAGCCGGCTCCGCTGTATTCGGTGCTTGGAAGAAAAGGGTTTGATCATTATGCAGAAGAAAAGGACGGAATTTGGCATATCTATTTTTATAATACCGGCATAAAGAATCAACCTGAGCAAAGCGAGGGCATATTTAAGCCTCACCAAACTCAGAAATCGGAAAATTACACGATTGATGTCAGAGGACTGGAGCCGCCTGAGCCGATGGTAAAAATTTTTGAGGCACTTGAGGGGCTTCCTGAAGGAGAGACCTTAACGGTGCATCATTTCAGAAGACCGAAGCATCTTTATCCGAGACTTGAGGAAAAAGGATATAAGGTTGAAACCAATCAGATAGCAGATGATCATATAATACTTAAAATCTACAAATGAGCGGAAATCTCGCCACCGAATTTGCTCCGCCGCTTGATATAGTTGAGCGTTATTTTATAGCCTCACTTTTTATGCTGGCGCTGTTTTTTATCTCACTTGTAATTGATCCGACGGTTCTGACAGGCGCTCCTGTTTCATTCAAACTTGCTTCCGTTACCCATTTCATAACGCTTGGATTTATCTCTATGGTTATGATAGGCGCGCTTCATCAGTTGACACCGGTTATACTTGAGGTCAGAATCTTTAGCTATTCTTTGGCAAGATTGCAGTTTTGGGTTTACCTGATAGGCGTAGCGGGGTTGATAGGTTCGTTCCGGTTTGGAGATTTTAAGTTGGCAGCAGTCTTTGTTGGAATTTTAACGATTGCCGTGCTGCTTTTTGCAATAAATATCGGTATCAGTTTATTCAGGGTAAAAAGATGGAAGATTAACGGTTTTTTTATTGCTTCAGGTATTTTTTATCTTGTTTTAAGCGCCATTGCGGCAAACTTTTTGATAGCCTTATTCAATCATAATTTAGGAATAGAATTTAAAACGCTTCTGCTTTTTCATATAGCATTTGCCGCTATAGGATGGTTTTTGTTTATAATTATCGGAGCAGCTCTTGAGCTTTTTCCAATGTTTTTATTGAGCAGAGGGTATAATACAGTTCCCTCGAAAATTGCCGCCGGACTGCTTTGGGCAGTTATCTGGATACCGATTTTTGCCGAAATCTTCGGCTTTGAAACCTCTTTTTTTGCAGAGATTGTTCTGTTTGTTGCGGCAGCTATTTTGATTGTTTATCAGGTTTTAATGATATACAAAAAAAGGATGAGAAAAAAACTTGATATTCCGCTTTCTGCCTCAAGAATTGCATTTTTATTTTTTATAGCTGCGATTGCGGCAAAAGCAATAGGATTAAGCTGGCAGCTTGCAGGTTTTTTCTTTTTTGTCGGCTTTTGCGGCACATTGATTTTGGGGCAGCTATACAAGATTTTTCCGTTTTTGGTGTGGTTTCACCGATATGGCGATCTTATAGGCAAAGAAAAGGTGCCTCTGCTTGCCGATATGCTTGATACAAAAATTATGCGATATCAGGAGATTAGTTGGTATATAGCAGTTGGCTTAGTCTCTGTAGGTTTGATAATATCAAACGGTTTTTTTATCATTGCCGGTTCTGCGGTTGCTCTGTTCAGCATAGCGGTTTTTGCCGTTAACTTTATCAAGGTACATCGTCATCTAAGAACCGGTTAACTGATTTAGCTAAAATGTTGTTCCGAAGGAAAAGTTAAATGCGCTTGAAGGTTGCCCTTTTTTCGGAGAGATATCTTTTCCTATTGCTATATCTATTGGTCCGATTGGCGAGAACCAAGTAAAGCCCGGACCTATAGCCTGTTTGAGGCTTATCTTTGTGCCGCTTCCCCACACATCTCCTACGTCATAGAACAGCTTTCCGTAAAAGTGCAGTGCGCTCATAATGGGAAAATGCAGCTCAACGCTTCCCAAGACCTTTTTTGTTCCGCCTATCAGGTCTCCGTTTGAATCTCTTGGAGCGATTTTGGCATAGGTTGCTCCTCTGAAATCATCTATTCCGCCCATATAGAGTTTTTCTGAAAGCGGAAGCTTGGTTCCTCCGATTGCGCTTATTGTCTCAGCATAAAATCTTCCCATAAGCACAAACGACCCGCCTATGCTTTTATAAATTCTGCTATCAAATGCCGGTTTTATAAATTTCATATTTCCACCCAAACCAGCAAGCTCTATCGACAGGTCTTCTTTGTTGCCTTTTGTCGGATAAATGTAGATATCTCTTGAATCATGCGATGCAAACGGGGTAATTGCACTTTTGATAAAGTCACCGGAATTATCAAGCAGAACTTGCGACGGATTGTCGGTTGTTACGGTTATCTTGTTAACGCTGATTGAGTATGATGCCCCAAGCTTGTAATCATCGCCGTATCGTTTTGTCACCGAGAGACTAGCTCCGAAATTTTTGTCATCATAGTCGCTGAATGATGTTTTAACATCATAAAGATGTAGCCCGACCGATATCGGTTTGTTGTGCCACCACGGTTGAACCAGATTCAGGTCAAATTGTGTAGATTTTGCAGACAATGTTCCTGATAGCGACGCATGTATTCCGGTTCCGGCAAGATTTGCCTCACTTACCGAAGCTCTGGTCAAAAATTTATCAAAGGTGCTGTATCCGAATCCGATACTTGCTGTGCCGGTGCTTTTTTCTTTTACCTTTACCAACAGCTTCATCCTGTTTTTTTTGATACCGGGCACCTGTCTAATCTTTACATTTTTGAAGTAATTGGTATTAATTATATTTCGTTTGCTTCTTCTTATCTTTTTTGAATTGTAGCGGTCGCCTTCAACAAGTTTCATTTCCCGCCTGATAACATTGTCTTCTGTTTTGTTGTTTCCTTCTATCTGAATCCTGCTTATCTTGACAATGCTGCCTTTGTTTACAACAAATTTGATATTAACAGTTCGCTTTTTATCATTGAATGTAATTTCGGGATTAATATCCGCATAGGCATATCCTTTCTGACCGTAAAGATCTACAAGTTTGGAGATGTCGCCTCTCAAGGCTACGCCGTTAAAGATTTTTCCGGTCTTTGTTTTGATTTGACTGTTGAGATTTTTTAGGGGAAGCTCATTTGAAAAACTGACTTTTCCAACCTTATATCTGTTGCCTTCATGAATCTTTATATAAAGCACAATTTTTCCATCTATCGGATCTATCATAACATTTATCGGATTCACTTTTACCTTGGCAAATCCTTTGGATAGATAAAGGTCTCTGATAGCATCTCTGTCATCTGCCAATGCGTTCGGATCGAATCTTCCACTATAAAACCAGGGAAGCCAGGTTAATATATACCACCCTTTTTTTCTGTGGTTTGTCATAACCTTTTCTATCTCAGATGAGCTTATGTGTCTGTTTCCAAAAATCTTTACGGCTTTTATATAGGTTTTTTTTGCTTCTTTAATCTTAAATATTATATCTGCTCTATTGTTTTTAACCGGTTTTATTACTGTTTGCACATTCGTCATAAACCGCTGTTTCGATGCATACAATGCTCTTATTTTATTTGCCGATCTTTTTACTTTTTCGCGATTTAGAATCTGATAAGGTTTGATATCAATAATTTTGAGCAGTTCTTTGTCTTTTATATGATCGTTTCCATCAAAAAGAATGTTTCTAATTGAGGGTTTTTCATATACCCTGTATATAAGTTTTATTCCGCCTGTGACCGGTTCTTCGCTAACGGTTATTCGTTTAAAATAACCAAGTTTGAAAATTCGTTTTATATCGCTATCTACCTTCGGAAGCTCAAAGACCGTTCCTGGTTTGGATTTGATCTTATCTTTTATTGTTTGATTATCTACCCTGACATTTCCTGTAATTATAAGTTTTTTTATGGTTGCTGCATATATATTACTTGAGAAAAACAGTATTAATAATGCGATCAAGACAATCGGTGTCCGTTTCATATCAATTTTCCATCCTTTAACGTTAAGATTTCATCGGCTATTGATGCAACATTCTCGTCATGAGTTGCAATCAAAAAGGTTTCTCCGGTTTCATTTGCCCATTTTATAAGAGAAAGCAACCGATTGCAACTTGAAGAATCAAGATTTCCGGTAGGTTCGTCTGCCAAAATCAACTCAGGCTTCATTATCATGGCGCGCAGCAGGCTTATTCGCTGGGATTCGCCTCCTGAAACCGTTTCGATATTTCGATTTTTAAGAGCCGATAACCCAAGCCGTTCCAAGAGTTCTTCAGCCCTTTTTACGACTTTGTCGCGTTGCATCTTTGCAATCATTGCAGGCATGATAATATTTTCCATAACCGAGAACTCTTTCATCAGATGGTGAAACTGAAACAGAAAGCCGATGTGGTGATTTCTGAGGTAGGAGAGTTGGTTGTCGCTCAGATTTGAGGTAGATTGCCCCATTATTTTTATTCTACCTGAATCAGGCTTTAGGATAAGCCCCAGAATTGCAAGAAGCGTACTTTTGCCTGCTCCTGATGGTCCGATAAGTGCGGTTATGCTGCCTGCTTTGAGCTTAACATTTATGTCGCTTAGCACCTCGCGGTCAAACCGTTTTCTGATATTATGCGCTTCTAAAATCATTGTTTTATCTGCTCTGTTATCGGTTCGGATGCGGCTTTTGAAGCCGGATATAGAGTTGCAAGAAACGATATGATTAAAGCGGCAAGAGCCGTGAAAACTACATCTGTGCCGCTTATACTTACAGGTACGGTATTGAGATAGAAAATATCCTTTGGCAGTTTTATAAACTGATAATGTCCAAGCAGGACTGCCGAACCGGTGCCTGCAACAATGCCGATTGTTATACCGACGGAGGCAACTATCAATCCTTCAATTATGAAAATGGATTTTATCTGAGTTTTTCTTGCTCCCATAGATCTAAGAATTGCTATATCGGATCTTTTTTCCATAACGAGCATTATCAGCGATGCGCTTATTGCAAAACTGCTCACGATAAGAATTAAGAGAAGAATAATGAATATAATTATCTTTTGAAGTTTCATTGCATAAAAAAGGTTTGCGTTTTGGCTTATCCAGGAGATGATGCGAAAATCTGAAAACCGCATGGAAAGCGTTTTTACAAGCGAGGATACCTGATACGGATTATACATCGATATGTCGATACTATCTATCATATCGCCAACCTCCAGAATCTTTTGCGCATCAGTTAGCGGCATAAAGACAAAGGCGTGGTCGTATTGGTAGAATCCGGTCTGAAAAACCCCTGACACCTTCAGATTCACGGTTTTCGGAATCAATCCGAACGGACTTATGTTTCCGAATGGTATGATAAGTTTTACCGAATCACCTATATGAAGTTTGAGTGATTTTGCAAGCGGAGCGCCTATTAATATCGAATTGCCGACAAATGTCCCTTTTTTTATATATTTTTTAAGACGCCTATCTATAAATTTTTTTCTGACGCCTTCAAAGATAACCGCGCCGAATTTACTTGAAGAGGAAAGTATTGCCTCAGACCGCAGAGTTGCAAAAACCGCCTTAACTCCTTTTATTGCTTCCACTTTTTTTATTACCGCGTTATTATTTTTCATTAATCCGCCGGTTTTGTTTGCTATTTTAACCGAAGTTTCTATTCCTAAGATTTTTGATTTTATTGTATCGTTGAAACCGTTTGCGAGACTCATAGCAAGTATCAATGCACCGGTGCCTATTATCATGCCTGTAATTGCCAAAGCCGCACTTATGGAAATGAAGCGCTCTTTCTTTTTAAAAAGATATTTAAGTGCAATAGCAAGTTCGAACGGTATCTGCATTGCAGTTCAGATTATAAATCAAATATATAAAGTCAAGTATTCTGTTCTATTTTTTGCAGCAGAAGTTTGAGCTTTGCAACAGATTCTTCAGATGAGGCGGCGTTGTTTTTATATTTTTCAGCCGTTTTGGCAATAATCTGCTTTATGTCCGATATTGTTTCGGCAATATTAAGATCAAACGTTTGGGCAAAAGATGCAAAAAGTCTGTTTATATTCTGAAGAATCGAAAAGCGCAGATTTTCAGCATTTCGCATGACCAAGGTTTCTATATGAGTTTCTATCCGTTTTAACATATTTCTTTTTTGGATGGCTTTTGGCAGAAAGCGGTCGAATATTCCTTCTGTATCAGGCATAAAACCGGAATCCCATCTGTGAGTTGTCCAGTAAGGTTTGTATCTTCTGCTTATTTTATCTTTTGCGCTGAAACTGTAAAAGTTAATATCAAATATGCTCGAGGCCGCCTTCCAGATTGACTGGGTCAATTCCCTAAGTCTTTGGTTGTGACGATTCAGCGAGTCCTCTATCTTTTTGTTGAAATCGTTGAATAGTTCTCCGTATTTGCGCTCAAATAAAGCCGGAATCGTATCTGCAACGACTTTGTATGCATCATTATAATTTATTTTGTCGTTATGCTCAAATTGCTGTTTTGCTTTGCTTGCCAACTCCTGTTTTATGCTGCTGCGGAGCAGTTCGGTTTGTTGCTCAAGCTGTTGGGTAAGGCGTTTTTTGTCTCCGCTGATAAGATCCCCGGCAACAAGTTTTTCAGTTTCTATTTCAGAAAGTTTGCTGTTAAACAACCTCAGACGCTCCTCAAGCTCATTTACAGGCATCTGATTTGCCTTAATTGCCAGATTTATTTTCATTTTGACGGTTTTAATTACATTGTCAGTTCTTATTTTCATTGCATCTGTCAGAAGTTTTGCCTTCTCACTTCTGAAAAATTCTCCGAGTTCTTTTTTCAGAGTAGGTACCCCGCTTTCTGATAATCGTTTCAAGTCCTGTTGCTGCAGAGATTCTATTGCTTTTAACGCAGATAGGGGATAGATTTTTTCATTCAGTCCGACCTGCTCGGCAATCGTCTTTTTAAGAAAATTGATTGAAAGTTCAAGGTCGGTTTTGCTTAGATAATCTATTTTATTGAGCACAAAAAATATCTTTGGAACAGTTTGTTTAATCTCTTTCAAAAAGTCGATTTCTACTGTGGTTATGGGTGGATCTACTGAGACTACAAAAATTGCCGCATCGCATTGAGGCAGAAAATTGATGGTGGCTTCGGTATTGTGCTTATGAGTTGAACCGATTCCAGGCGTATCAATAATTACCATCCCGTCGGCAAAAAGCTTCATCGGGCTGAAAATATTAACGGAGGACACGTTGAGTCGATTTTTCGGATTTGCCGATTCGGTTACATATTTTGCCAAAAATTTTCTTATCTGCGCGCTTTCGGTGCTTTCAAATATCTCTTTTTTCTTGTTCTGAAACGATATTTCCGCATGCAGTTGTTTACCAAACTGAATATAAGTAGGTATTGATGTAAGTGGTAGAACCGAGGAGGGAAGCAGTTGCTTGCCTATGAGTGAATTAACAAAAGTGCTTTTTCCGCGCTTGAATTGTCCTAAAACTGCAAGATGAAAGCGTTGATTTGCCAATCTTTCATCTATTGCTCTGAATTTTGAAATTTCCTGATTAAAATTTATATCCGATTTTTCGAGTAACTTTATGTAAAAAGCTAATTTACCATGCAGAGAACCATCTTTTACCTTATCAGTTATCTTATCTCTTCCGTTACTGTTTGCCATATCAACTCCTTGCAATTATTTTGCAGGAGTTATCAGCTTGGCACCCAAATTATGCAAGCGATACAGGCGAACTCCATCGCCAATTGTGATTCTAATTTATTTGTCTTTTTTGTCAATAACCGGATTTTTAAACCTGATGATTATGGCATTGTCTCTGAAAAAAAGCTGCTTTTTAAATTACACTCTTTTTTATTGCACGGGCAAACTATCAGGACGATAGTGTTGTAATGAGGAAGCGGCACATAGCCGCTTCCGGGTTTTCATATTATTTAACGGATTTCAAGCTGTCATACATACGGTTTATAAGTTTACTTGTTTTATCCAAATCAAACTCATGCCAGCTTGAAACGGCTTTATAGAAACTGGTTTTTGCATCCTCTATGGCAATAGATTAGCATGTATTGCATAATATGTCAAATAGATGACGCTCTCTGTAAATTTAGCCATAATATATTCCAAATCGCCTTTCATTTTTTGCCTATCTCCTAACTTGAAGGATGTCCTTTGCCTAATTATGATACAAACTAATTGAAATACTATAAATTTTATGTTAAGATTGCGTAAATCTTAATGAAGACTGGGGCAATATGATGGATAGAGTGCTTATAGTCGATGATAATATAGATATGCTGATGATGATCAAGGAATCACTCAAACTTGAAGGGTATCAAACTGTTACCGCGGAAAACGGAAATGAGGCGTTAAGCTCTTTAAATCAAAATAAGATAGATATCATACTTCTTGATGTTATGCTTCCTGATATAGACGGAAGACTGCTGTGCAAACGTATAAGAGCGAAATATGATATACCGGTGATAATGATTTCAGCAAAAGACAGAGTGGAAGATAAGGTAACCGGGCTTGACTCGGGCGCTGACGATTATATCGCAAAGCCTTTTTCAACCTTAGAGCTTGCAAGCAGAATAAGGGCAAATTTAAGACGTTACAAAACAAGAAAAAACTTCGCATCCGGTTCGCTTGAAATCAATCTTGCCGGTCATGCTATAACAAAGGACAAAAACCAGATTTATCTAACTCAAAAGCAGTGGGATATTTTGGAGTATCTTCTGAAAAACAAAGAAAAGGTATGCACAAGAAAGGAGATAATCTCTTCAGTCTGGGGCGATGATTCTCTTTATAAGTGGTCCAGAGTTCTGGATGTGCATATACAGCATATAAGAGAGAAGATCGAAGATAATCCGAAAAATCCATCCTATATAAAAACGGTTCCGGGAGTAGGATATAAAATCGTTTTTTAAATTCAATCTGCATAGAAAGGTGGCTATACCGTTTATCGTGACGGTCATCGCCATATTAGTTGGAAGCTATTTTCTGCTTGAAGCAAGAGAAAATAATCTGATTTTGGATACCGCATATCAGCAGGCAAGAACCGTTTTTAAGATGCTGGTAATCACAAGACAATGGGTAGCAGAAAAACGCGAAGAAATAAAGCCGGTGCCGGCGGTTGCAACAAAGGAACTTGCCGAATACGCAAAGCGTCTTTCCGATATTCGCTTTCATATAACAAGTGATAAGCTTGTTGACCCGGCTAATGCTCCTGATAAATTCGAAAAGGCTGCCATGAAACAGTTTAAAAAAGGCGCAAAAGAGGTATATAAAATTGTTGAGACAAAAAACGGAAGAATATATCGATATATGGCGCCTCTTTTTATCAACAAAGCCTGTATGAGCTGTCATGTATATCAAGGTTATCATATAGGGGATTTCAGAGGAGGCATAAGCGTTTCTATTCCATTAGCGCCGATTTATAATTCCGTTTCAAAAAACAGAAAGATTTTGCTTGGCTTAATTGTCACAATAGGTCTGTTGCTTCTTGTGCTTGTAAAAATATTGATAACGAAACTGGTGCTTATTCCTGTTGCAAAATTGGAAAAAGCGGCAACAGAAATTTCGCATGGAAATTATGATATAGATATTCAAATTCATAGTAACGATGAATTGGGGACTCTCACAAAAACACTTGAAAAGATGAGCAAAAAGATATCACTTTCACAGGAAGAACTAAAAAATAGAATCAAAGAGGCAACAGGGAAATTAAAAGCTGCAAATGAAAAATTGATAGAAATCGCTACAAAAAAGAGTGAACTTTATTCGGCATTGGCACATGACATCAGAACACCCCTTGCGATAATAACATTGGGGTCTGAAAATATAAAGGCAAAACTTAACAAGACTGAAGATCTGGAAATCATCGAAGCAATAAAGAATAATGCCATGCGGCTGAAGAT
>JALWSW010000117.1 GCA_027080125.1 Campylobacterales bacterium
CGAAAAAGGAGCGCAAATTGCAAGAGAGACGGCAAATTCAGGATGCAATATAATAGGATTTGGTGATATGGGAATCGGTAACACATCATCTGCTTCGATTATTATGAGCCTGCTGGGAGATATTCCGATTGATAAGTGTACCGGACGCGGTGCGGGCTTGGATGATGATTCACTCGGAACAAAAAAGAGAACTCTTGCTGAGGCGATAAAAAAGCATAAAATCGTCCGGTTGCCACTTTCCGTTTTATCAACATTCGGCGGATTTGAGATTGCAATGGCAACAGGAGCCATGCTTGCTGCAGCAGAGAAGAAGATGATATTGCTAATTGACGGATTTATAATCAGCTCTGCATTTCTTGTTGCATACAAAATCGAACCCAACATTCTTGATTATGCCATATTTGCTCACCGGTCAAATGAAAACGGTCATAAACTTATGATTCAGCTTTTCAATAAAGAACCGCTGCTTGATCTTGATATGCGGCTTGGTGAAGGAACCGGTGCTGCGCTTGCCTATCCTATAGTTGCAGCGTCGGTAAACTTTTTGAATCAGATGGCTTCATTTGACTCAGCTCATGTCAGCAGGGCTGTATAATGAAGTCGGTTGCTCTTTGGAGTGGCGGCAAGGACAGCTCGTTTGCGTGCTTTAAGGCGATAAAAGAGGGTTGTGAAGTAGTCTCGCTGATTAATTTTTTGGAAGAAAGCGGCAAACGGTCGCTATCTCACGGAGTTTCAAAAGAGATTATAAATATTCAGATGCAATCAACAGGAATACCGTATATCCAGAAAGAGATGAACAGATCTGAATACAGGATGCGATTCATCTCGTTGATGGAACAATTCAAAAGAATTGATCAAATCGAGGGAATTGTTTTTGGCGATATCTATTTGGATGCTCACAAAGAATGGATAGAATCGGTTTGCAGCGAGCTTGATGTTGAACCAATAATGCCCCTTTGGGGTATCGCAACTGAAAAACTGGCAAAAGAGTTTGTTGATTCCGGCTTCCGCTCTATAGTTGTGGCAACAAGAAATAATGTCGTAGGGTCTGAATTTTTGGGAAGGGAATTCGACTACAAGTTGATAAACGAATTCAAAAAGGCAAAAATTGACACCTGTGGCGAGGAGGGAGAGTTTCACACATTTGTTTATGACGGTCCAATGTTCAAAAAACCGATAGACTTTAAGATTTTAGAGAAACGATTTTCCGATGGACATTGGTTTTTGGAGTTGGGTTGAGTCACCAAACCATGGTATTTTTTGTCGCTGCGAGCGCTGAAAGCACGCGGCAGTCCCGGAGTTGAGATTGCTTCGCTCACTTTCGTTCGCTCGCAATGACCGGGGAAAATGTCGTTCGCAATGACAAAGAGAGAAAGTCAACAACGATGAAGAGGAAAACTGCAATGACCTGGAAAAATGTCGCAATGACGGGAAAATAAAATTGCAATGACAAAGAAAAAAGTCAAGGTAATGACCTCCTCCCTTTGTCACTGCGGGCAGCGGCAGCGACGAAGCAGTCTCGTCTTTAGTGGCTGGTGGATAGTGATTAGTGATTAGTGAATGGAAATGGTTGAGTAGTTAAGGATTGTTAGTTCAAGAAAAGCAGGCAACCGGTAATAATGTTTAAGAATATCATCGGAGCGGTAGCGTTTTTATCCAGAATACCTTTGGCAAGTAAGTGCAAACCGAAAGACAGCGTTAGTCATTTTCCATTTGTCGGGTACCTTTCCGGCAGCCTGCTTGCGGCTCTTTTGTATCTAACCGGAAGATCTGTCCCAGCGATAGCGTTTGACCTTTTTATTACCTATCTGCTTTTCAACGCATTCTTTTTTGACGGTCTTCTTGATACATCCGATGCATTTCTGTCTCAGCGAGATAGAGTTGACAAAATGGAAATTATGAAAGCCGGAAATATAGGACCGATGGCACTTCTTACAGGAGTAGTTTATCTTGTTATCAAAATTCATCTTTTTACGGTTATACCCTTATGGAGCGTCCTGGCTTGCAGCGTATCATCCAAATATGCCATTGTGACCTCTGCTGCTATCTCCAAACCTGCAAAGGATGAGGGTTTGGGCGCTCTGATAATGCCGGTTAAAGCGCGTTCGCTTCTGATTGCCACCGTTTATCTGCTGCCGTTTCTCTTTTTTTCAAAAGCTCTGATGATGGTTCTTGCCGCTTCTTTCTCAGGGGTTTTTATCACATGGATATCTCATAAACTGATATCAGGCATTACCGGTGATGTTTTCGGTGCTATCGAAGAGATAGCTGAGATTGTTGCAATGGCAACGGCTCTTATTTTATGAAAAAGGCGATAATGGTTCAGGGAACCGCATCAGGAGTTGGAAAATCGATGATGGCTATGGCAATTATAAGACATTTCAGTAAAAACGGGCTCAAAGTGGCACCGTTTAAGGCTCAAAATATGTCTCTGAACTCGGCGGTAAGCGCAGAAGGAGCCGAAATGTCGCGCGCGCAGTATATTCAGGCAATAGCTGCCGGAATCACTCCTTCGGTTAAGATGAATCCGATACTGATTAAACCTCAATCAACTTCCGCGCAACTCATAGTCAGGGGCAAACCGTTCGGAAAAATAGACTCAAACTATTATATGAATTCCAGAAAAAACCTTCTGTGGAAAATAGTAGCCGAGTCACTTGGTAATTTAATGAAAGATAATGATCTGGTCGTTATAGAAGGAGCCGGAAGCCCCGTTGAAATAAATCTCAAAGCCGGCGATATTGTAAATATGCGTGTGGCAAAAGCAGCTGGTGCGTCTGTGATTCTTGTTGCAGATATTGACAGGGGAGGGGCTTTTGCCCAGGTAACAGGCACGATGATGCTTTTGGAGAGGGCAGAAAAAAAGTTGGTTTCAGGATTTTTGTTTAACAAATTCAGAGGCGATCTGACATTGCTTGGAGATTATCCGCAAAAAATTGCAAAATCGCTGGGAATCGATTATTTCGGAACAGTCCCATATATTGATCACAGAATTGCCGAGGAGGACTCATTTATAGCCAATAGAGGCAGCAGAAACGATAAGGCTGGTATCAAAATTGCCGTAATAGATCTGCCTCATATTGCCAATCTTGATGACTTTGATCCTCTTCTGGAGAACTGCAATGTTGAATTTGTCAGATCAGGCAAAATTGAGGCTGATATCATCATAATTCCGGGAACAAAGGAGACCATCGGCGATCTTGATTGGCTAATCAAAAGCTCTCTTGCAGAGAAAATTTTGGAGGCAAACAAAAAAGGTATTACGATATTCGGAATATGCGGCGGTTATCAGATGCTTGGTGTTAGGATAACAGATGAGGCAGGAAGAGAAGCCGATGGATTAGGACTTTTGCCGGTAAAGACGATCTTTCGAAGCGACAAAAAAAGAGCAAATCTTTCAGGAATCATCAATCTGGATGGAATCAAAGCAGATGTTAAAGGTTATGAGATTCATCACGGAATAACCGAACCGATAGGTAGCATAAAGCCATTTATCAGAGTAACCGAAAAAAACGGCGAATCGGTCAACTATTTTGATGGCGCATATTTCAACAATGTATACGGCACATATCTTCACGGCATATTTCAGAATGTTGATTTTACGGAACAGTTTTTAAATTCTTTAAGAAAAAAGCTCGGATTTGCGCCAAAAAGATTTCATTGGGATTCTATGGATACTCAGATAGATCGCTTTACAGAAATCTTTGAGTCATCAATCAATATAGAAAAGATAGACAGACTGGTGAACTTGTGAACTTATGAGTCCTTTTTCCCCTGATATATCGGTTTTTATGGCTGCAATAGGCATCGATCTGGCAATTGGTGAATATCCTGAGGCAGTTCATCCGGTTGTGTGGATGGGCAGGATAACCGGTATATTTGATATAAAAAGCAGTTCCAAATTTACAAGATTCGTTTTGGGCGGCATGCTTTTGGCATCAGATACGGCGTTTTGGTTTTTTGTTGCTGCAGCCTCATTTAAACTTCCATTTTATTTAACCCTTATAGTTCAGGCATTTCTTCTGAAATCGGCATTTTCGATACGAGCCCTATATGAGCACACCCTGCGCTGCCAAACAGACGATATTGCAAAAATGAGGAAAGCGGTTTCTATGATGGTCAGCAGAAACACATCGGGGCTTGATAAATCTCATCTGATATCTGCTGCTCTTGAGAGCCTTTCGGAAAATATTTCCGATTCGGTTGCAAGCCCGCTGTTTTATTATCTTATTTTTGGTCTTCCTGCGGCAATGGCGTACAGAACAATAAATACGCTTGATGCGATGATAGGATATCACACCGAATCGTTTGAATGGTTTGGCAAGCCTGCAGCAATAGCCGATGATATTGTCAACTTTATACCCGCAAGGATTACTGCGTTAATTATCGCTCTGTTTTCCCCGGTTGCGGCGTTAGAATCCATCCGAAAATATGCCGGAGCTAAACTGAATGCCGCCTATCCGATGGCAGCAGCCAGCGGCGTGCTTGGCGTTTGGTTTGAGAAGAGCGGTTTTTACAGATTTGACGGAAGAGAGCCTGAAATATACGACATAAAACGCGGATTAAAGCTCTTCAGACTTGTCGTAGCTGTTATACTGCTGCTTGCAATGGTCTCATTATGGTAGTTCACGGCGGCGCAAGGGAAAACCTTCTCGATTTTTCCATATCAGTAAATCCGTTTTTGCCGGAATGGGGCAAAGAGCTGTTTTTGAGGCTACCTGTAATATCAAGAAAATACAGCTATATTGAATGGCTCGAGGATAGCTTTCGTGCAAGATATGGAGACCGAAGTGTGATACTATCAGGTATAACCGAGGCGCTTCAGATTCTTTCATTTACCTTGATGGATAACTCAACAGTTGTTGTACCGGTTCCTTGCTATGGTGAATATGAACGAATAAGCGGTTTTAGGGCAAAAAAGATTGTAAAAATAGCGCCAAAGGATGGCGAAATAGATCTAGAGAGAGCATTTGAAAAGGCAGGAAATCTGCAAAAAAACGGGGATAAAACTGTTCTGATTTTTGCCAATCCCAATAATCCGACCGGAAGCTATTTTCGTGGAATTGCCGAGGATATCAAAAAGCTAACCGATATTGGTGTAGTTGTGATTATTGATGAGGCATTTATCGATTTTTTAAAAGAGCCAGAGGATCTTTCGGATACCGGCGCGCTATTGATGCGAAGCTTTACCAAATCATACGGGATGCCGGGTATCAGGATAGGATATACGATTGGATACGAGAAACTTTTCAGACATTACAGAATGCCTTGGGCAACAGGTGCTTCAGGATATCTGTTTGTTGAGTACTTTTTATCGGATAACGGAAAATTTTTAGCTCAAAGCAAACATAGAATATGGAACGAAAAGATAAAGTTTCAGGAGATTGGTATGAAAACAGATTGTAATTTCGGATGTATAAATGTTACAAATGCCGATAGAGCCGAGGAAAGATTGAAAAAATTTGGAATTTATGTAAGAAACTGCAGTTCCTTTGGATTTCCTGACAAGATTCGTATATCGATAAGAACTCCGGAGGAAAACAATCTGCTCATTGATGCGATAAAAAAGGTAATCTTATAATGATGACTTTAATAACAGGCGGTAGAGACGCCGGAAAAACATCGACGGCTATAAAGATGGCAAAGCGTATAGAATTGGTGCGTTATTATGTTGCCACCGCAAGAGGTTTGGATGAGGAAATGGATGAAAAGATAAAAAGACACAGGCTTCAAAGAGAGAATAAGTTTGTAACTGTTGAGGAACCGATTTCTGTTGCCGAAGCATTAAAAAATATAGATAAAGATTCGGTTGTTGTGTTGGATTGTCTTACTATGTGGGTTGCAAATATGATTTTTGCCGATAAAGAGGAGCTG
>JALWSW010000118.1 GCA_027080125.1 Campylobacterales bacterium
GGGGAGATCTTCTCTCTCATCTCGGACTTGCAAGAGAGCTTTCTGCCTATTTTGGGAAATCGTTAAAAAGAAAAGAGATTCATGTTAAACTGACCGATTGTCAGCCGTTTGATCTTGAAATCAGAACGCAAAATGTTTTTTCTTATTATTGTGCGTCAGTAGAGGGTATAAGGATAGAAGAGTCTCCGCTTTGGCTGAAGCTGAAACTTCTGAAATGCGGAATGAGACCGCTTTATAATATTATCGATATAACCAATTATATAATGCTTGATACAGGACAACCGATGCATGCGTTTGATCTGGACAAATTAAACGAAAAGATCATTGTCAGGGATGCGACAGACGGAGAATCTGTTGAAACTTTGGACGGGGTTATACGAGAATTGCCAAAGGATTCTCTTGTTATAGCCGATAACGCTTCTGCGGTGGCCGTTGCCGGCGTTATGGGGGGAGAAAACAGTAAAATCACTCCTGATACACGCAATATTTTATTTGAGGCTGCTGTTTTTGATCCTGTTTCCGTAAGACGTACTTCCAAAAAGATGAATCTTCCAACCGATGCTTCATTCAGATTTGAGCGTGGAATTGACCGGCTTCAAACAAGCCGTTCGCTTGCTGCGGCAATTAATATGACAACGGTAATTTGCGGCGGAAGGCTCGAGCGTGCTGCATTTTATGATCAGGATATTAAATCAAAGCGGATTTCACTTGATTATAAAAAGGTTTCAAACTATATAGGTGTCGAAATTGATAAAAAATTTGTTGATAAAACCTTGAATGCTTTGGGCATATCAAAGGAAAGCGAAACTGAAAATGAAGGAGTTTTTAAAGCTCCGAGTTATAGGCACGATATAGAATCTGATGTTGATTTAATTGAGGAGATAGCGCGTTTTTACGGTTATGATAAAATTGAGCCCACTGTGCCGTATATAAGCCTACCTTCCGTTAAAATTTACAAAAAAGAGCAGGATGTTGCCGACCTGCTTGCTACTGTCGGTTTTTCGCAGGTAATAAATTACAGTTTTCTGGATAAAAGTTCTATTGAAAAGTTTTCTTCAACCAAACCGATTGAATTGGCAAATCCGATAAATGCAGATCAATCGGTTATGAGAACCTCGCTTATTCCCGGCTTATTTGATAATCTTATTACGAATCTTAACTACGGCAGCAGCTCGGTAATGATATTTGAAATTGGAACTCTATTTTTTCAAACTGCCCAGAAGAGATATTTGGGTATTCTGGCTGGCGGTAACTATCCCTTAAACTGGCACAATAAAAAAGACAGGTTTGATTTTTATGACATTAAAGGCGTGATTGAGCTTATTTTTGCGCCAGATAAACTTAGAGTATCCGGAGAAGTTCCAGGTTTTTTGCATCCGACCCGTTCTGCCTCACTAATTTTTGAAGATAAGACCATCGGATATATTGGCGAGCTTCATCCTGGTATTCTGACTGAACATAAGATAGATAAACCGGTTATTGTCGCTGAGATTAATCTTGAGTGCCTCAAAGACAGAAAAACTTACAGCTATAAAAAGATAGACAGGCTTTTGCCGATAAGAAAAGATATTGCGTTTATTGTCGATAGGAATATTTATGCGCAGAGTATAATTGATGCGATGCTTGAGGTAGAGTCGGTAAAGGATGTTGTTGTGTTCGATCTGTATCAGGGAAAGGGGATACAGGAGGACAAAAAAAGCATAGCGTTTAACGTTTTATTTGATAACAACGTAAAAGATAACATACAAGAGGAGCTAAATAGACTGGCTGAGCATCTTCAGAAACGCTTAGGCGCCAGGTTAAGAAGGTAAACTATGAATTATAAAGAGAGTCTGAATCTTCCGAGAACCTCTTTTAAGATGAGGGGAAATTTAAGCAAGTTAGAGCCTGAAATTCTTAAGCAATGGGAACAAACAAAACTTTACGAGAGATTGCTTGAGAAAAACAGAAATAATCGTTCTTTTATATTGCACGATGGTCCTCCATATGCGAACGGTCATATCCATATGGGACATGTATTAAACAAGATTTTGAAAGATATTATTGTTAAATTTCATCTTATGAAATCCGATTATGCACCCTATGTGCCAGGATGGGATTGTCATGGACTTCCGATTGAACATCAGGTAGAAAAAGAGCTTGGCGCAAAGAAACAGGAGATGTCAAAAAGCGAAATCAGAAGGCTTTGCAGAGAATATGCCCTCAAATTTATCGATATACAGCGCGAAGAATTTAAACGGCTCGGTATTTTCGGATTCTGGAGCGACCCGTATCTTACGATGAATTACCATTATGAAGCCACTATACTCAGAGAACTGGGAAAGTTTGTTAAGAACGGTCTATTGTATAAAAACAAGAGGCCTGTATATTGGTGCGCATCCTGTCATACCGCTTTGGCTGAAGCGGAGGTTGAGTATCATGATAAAGAAGATAGAGCGATATTTGTAAGTTTTGACGCAAAAGATGAATGGAAAGAGGCATCAGGATACAAGGTTTCGGTGATAATATGGACTACAACTCCCTGGACAATTCCTGCAAATAAGGCTGTGGCACTTAATCCTGAAACAGACTATTCAATTGTTTCGGTTGGCAGTAAAAAGGCGTGGGTCGTTGCCAGTGAGCTGGCTGATTCTTTGATGGAGCGCTTCAGAATTTCAGATTACAAGGTTTTGGCTAAACTTAAGGGAAAACTTCTTGAAGGCAGAAAGCTGCTTCATCCGCTTAATAAAAAAGTTTCCCCGATCGTTCTTGCCGATTATGTGACAACCGATTCAGGCACTGGCGCGGTTCATACTGCTCCGGGTCACGGGGCTGATGATTATCAGACGGGATTAAAATATGGGCTCGAGCCGTTTTCTCCGATTGATAACAACGGCAGATTTACCGAAGAGGTTTCCGAATATAAAGGTAAAACCGTTTGGAAAGCAAACGATTTTGTTATGGCAGATCTGAAAGAGGCAGGTGCGCTGATTGATGTTGAGAAGATTACGCATTCCTATCCTCATTGCTGGCGTTGCAAATCGCCTATAATTTTCAGAGCCACCGCTCAATGGTTTATCTCTATGGATAAGGGCAGCTTAAGAAAAGATGCGATAAGAGAGATAAACAATGTAAACTGGATTCCTCAATGGGGTAAAAACAGAATATTGAGTATGATAGAGAATCGTCCCGATTGGTGCATAAGCAGACAAAGAGCCTGGGGCGTGCCCATTGCGCTTTTCCGGTGCAAAAAATGCGGCAAATATCAGACCGATCAAGTGTTAATCGAAAGGGTTGCCGATATGATGGAGAAAAGCGGAGCAGACATCTGGTTTGATCTGGATAGTAAATCGTTGTTGCCGGAAGGCTATAGATGCAGTTGCGGTTCGGAAGAATTTGAGAAAGAAACCGATATACTTGATGTTTGGTTTGATTCCGGCAGCAGCCATGCAGCGGTTTTGGAAGATTCTCATTGGAATTTGTCAACTCCGGCTGATCTTTATCTGGAAGGCTCAGATCAGCATAGAGGATGGTTTCACAGCTCTCTTTTGGAATCGGTCGGCACAAGAGGCAATGCTCCTTACAGGGCTGTTTTGACTCACGGTTTCGTAACCGATATGCAGGGAAAAAAGATGAGCAAATCGCTTGGCAATGTCATCAGCCCCAAAAAGATTATAAATCAGTATGGAGCAGATATCCTGCGACTCTGGGTTGCCTCAGGTGATTATCAATATGATATGCATCTGTCTGATCTGATTTTGAAACGTCTTGTTGAAACATACAGAAAGCTGAGAAATACCATTCGGTTTTTACTTGGAAATCTTTCCGACTCGTTTGAAAATGTTGGCGAATTGCTTGAATTTGACCGTCTGATTCTTGCCAGATGGGAGCAGGCAAAACGCGATATTTTCTCTGATAT
The DNA here is from genome assembly GCA_027080125.1 of Campylobacterales bacterium. Classification (GTDB taxonomy): domain Bacteria; phylum Campylobacterota_A; class Desulfurellia; order JAADFJ01; family JAADFJ01; genus JAADFJ01. The sequence goes on from JALWSW010000118.1 coordinate 3,899, forward strand.
GGAAAATTATCAGTTTCATACCGCCATAAAAGAGATTGTCAATTTTTGCAATAACGATCTATCCAGCTACTATTTCGATATAATAAAAGACAGGCTCTATTGTGATGGCAAAAGCAGCAAAAGTTATAACAGTGCCCAGTATGTGCTTAATATTTTGTATAGCGAGATAGTCCGTATTCTCTCACCGGTTCTATGCTTTACTGCCGAGGAGGCATGGCAAAACAGAAATGAAGGTTCGGTTTTCCTGAACGGTTTTCCGGAGTTATATGATGGAAGAATTGACCGTCAGCTCATAGAAAAATATGAGAAACTGGAAAAATATCGAGCGGCTGTGAGAAAAATAGTGGAACCGCTGAAAGCTGATAAAACAATTGGCAATACGCTCGAGCTTATAATCTATGTTAAAGGTGATGAGAAGGGAATCAAGTTTTTCAAACAATTTGAAAATATTGCCGATCTTTTTATGGTTTCGGAATTCAAAATCGGTGATGCTGATAGTGCCATATCAGAAACCGAAGTCGATAATATCAAGATTATGATTGAAAAATCGAAAGAGCGGAAATGCGAACGTTGCTGGAAATATCTTCCTTCGGTAGGCGCAGAGAAAAGACTTTGCGAGAGATGTGAAGGTGTTGTAGATGGATAATGATTTTGGCAAGCTGCTTGTGAGATTAGCCAGATGTATCATTGCAAAACGGTTAGGGAAAGATTGCAGCTATCCTGACATAACAGATTTTTCCGAACAGTTGAAAAAAAAGCAGGGAGTTTTTGTAACATTGGAGAAAAACGGTGCTCTTCGTGGATGTATAGGGATTCCCGAGCCGATTATGAGTATTTCCGAAGCGCTTAAAGAAGCTGCAATCTCAGCAGCCTTTTCAGATCCCAGGTTTATGCCGCTTGAGGCAGGTGAACTGAACGATATAGATATTGAGGTTACGCTTCTTAGCAAACCAAAGGAGATTGAAAGACCGTTTAAAGATAAGATAAAGATAGGGCGCGACGGAATCATTCTGAGATGTGGTGCTCGTTCCGGTCTTTTTCTGCCCCAGGTTCCTGTTGAACAGGGTTGGGATATCGATGAATATCTGAATAATATCTGTTTGAAAGCAGGACTTTCTCCCGGTTGCATAGATGATCCGGATGCCCGTTTGTACACATTTTACGGAACAATTTATAAAGAAAGTGAATTAAGAAACTAAAATCAATTTGGAGGGGGTTTTTATGAGTGATGTTGGTGTTTATTTGTTGATTGCCTTTGTTAGTGCAGCAGTGGCGCTTGGCTATGCCGTATGGTCGGCTGCCTGGATTTCTGCAAAGCCTGAAGGCAATGAAAAGATGGCTGAGATTGCAAAGGCAATCAAAGATGGAGCGATGGCATTTCTTTCGAGAGAATATCGCACTATTTCTTATGTTGCCATAGCGGTATTTATTATCATGTGGGCGCTGGGGGCAAAATCGGAGCATTTTGGATTTCTTACTGCTATAGGATATCTGATAGGCGCGTTTCTATCTGCTTTGGCCGGATATATCGGGATGGTTGTTGCGGTAAAATCAAATGTAAGAACCGCTGAAGCCGGTAAACATGGATTGGCTTACGCGCTTAATGTTGCCTTTAAGGGTGGTTCTACTACCGGATTCCTTGTTGCCGGGTTTGCAATTTTGGCAGTAGCCGGTTTTTATGCGGTATCGGTATATCTGTTTGGTCAGCCGGTTGAGAAAACATTGAAAGCGATGATCGGATTGGCATTCGGAACGAGTCTTATCAGTGTTTTTGCCCGTTTAGGCGGAGGTATTTACACAAAGGCAGCTGATGTAGGAGCTGACCTTGTAGGTAAAGTTGAGGCAGGAATTCCTGAGGATGACCCTCGTAACCCTGCTGTTATAGCTGATAACGTTGGTGATAATGTAGGCGATTGTGCCGGCATGGCAGCTGATGTATTCGAGTCGTTCACCGTTACGCTAGTTGC
>JALWSW010000119.1 GCA_027080125.1 Campylobacterales bacterium
GGGAGCAAAAATGGGAACAGCTGCCGGCTGAAGAACAAGAAAAATATCTCGCAGCCGTGAAGGAAAAGAGCGCAACAGCGCGGACGCACGAGAATATTGCAAAGCAGCTCGCTATTGCTTTGTTTATGCAGGAAAATTATCAATCAAACAATCTATAATAGTATAATTATATCCGATAAAACTAACGATTTAAGGGCATTTTAAGCCGGATTTAGCTATTTTCTGATACGATTATGTTCGTTTTCATATAATTTTTCATATAATTATCTTTTTGATAAAAATTAACTCTGCAGCAGCTCAAAACGGTTAATATTTTTACTATGCCACAGCTTCAACAAGTTTGTTTATATTGGAGAACTCAATCGGCTGTTTGCTTGCGTTAAGGACTTCTATTCCGACAACTCTGCCATCTTCTGTATAATCTACAACAATGCCTTCGGATACCTCTTCACTTTCAAATGTCTTTTCGTCCAATATTCCTATGTATAAGGCGTCCACCTCGGAGTCATATCTCATCTTCATAGTTTAAACCTCCTATCAAAGAAAGCGGTTACTATCTTTTTTGTTTTGGGATCAACGACTGTTCTTAAAAATCTGCCGTCAAATTCCGGTATTCTTTTCCAGAACCTTATTTCGCTTTCCGATACCTCTTTTGTAAAATCCGGATCAGAAATAGCGCTTTCTATCCATTCAAGCCTGATATTGCTTCTTTCCCGGTCTAAGATAGTAAGCAAATGAGCGCTTAGTTTGAGATCAGCTATTTTCATCAATCTTACCTGATGCCGAACAGTTTTGCAAAAAAGCCCCGCTTTTTGTGTCTTAGCTCATTAATTAGGTCGTCTTTTGTTTGAATTACTCGATCTTTTTCACTTATAAGCGCCTTCGTAGCACTTAACATCATTTGCAGCTGCTCGTTTTGCTTATTCAATAACTCGATCTGCTGGTGTGTCTTCTTGTTATCAGCATCAAAATCATTGATTGCTTGAGCAATAATATCTGTTTTGCTCTTGCCGGTTTTTTTAGCAAGCTGATCAAGCTTCATTAACAACTCATCATCGACCCTGATATTTATTTGCTTTTTAGTCAAACTATCCTCCTTGTATAGCATTGTATAGCAAATGTATAGCAAATCGTATAGATTTGTATAGTCAATCCTGAAAAAAGCTATATCAGGTCAAATAATGCAGCGTGATATCAGCGCGCGCATGCCCAAGCGCGGAGGAAGTATCGTAAAGTGCTGCGGTCGTGGATCCGGTTTGCTCTGCCGCTTCCTGGAAATGCTCTTGGGCATAATTCCACCGAAGTCCGTGTGTTGCCTTGCCATCGTATTCCTCGCCTGCTTCGGTTGCGGCATTTTTTAATTCTGTGCGGTAAGAGTTTTGATTGTAACTAAAGGTGTGATCCGGACTGGTTTCAATTTTTTCCTTTAGCTCTGTGTACAGATCGGTCGGAAGCGAGACTTCTCGGATTTTTCCACCTTTGCCTGCAATTTCTATTGTGTTGTTGCCTTGTAGTTGATCAGCTTTTATTTGCGTCTCTTTTATTCTTAATCCGCCCTGATATTGCAAACGCGCAACAAGTTTGCTCGTGCCTTGCAGGTTTGAGATTATTTTTTCCGGATCCTTGTATGCCCGGGAGCGGTCAAAACGAGCAAGGGTTTCGTGGGCGATAGTGCGCGCGGATTGGATTGCATCCTTAAAGTCATATTCGTTGTGCCGGTCAAATTTTTCCGAATACATATTCAGAGCGACCTCTAATTTCTCCAAAGCAGCAGCGTACTGCATGAAAGTTGCGTGGCTTATATTCTCTGAAATTTTTGACTGCAAAAACGATTGGATTGCAGCAGGTGTGAGCTTTTCTATATCCCTGATTCCAAAACTTTCTCGCGCATAAACAAGGGCATGTCGCCAAACATCGCGGTACGCATCCGCGGTCGCATAGCTGTGTATGCCGATCCTTTTTCCAATTTCGTGCCAAGTTGCGCTTCGGGAGCCGGCAGCGATAGACTCTCGCGCAGCTGCTTTTGCAGCGTGCTTGGAGTGTCCGATCCGGTCAATGCCGGACTTGGAAAAAATTTCGTGAACCTGATAAACCGGCGATCCGCGCAATAGTATCCTCCTGTATATTTCTTAATTCTTCCTCGCAAAATTCTTGAACACCTTGAACACCATGCTTCAAGAGGAAGCGGACCCCTCATTTGCTTACCGCTGTTGCGCGTAAGACCGGCCGAGATGCCATCGATTGCTTCTTTCTTGCTCTTCTCCTGGCAAGAATGGGAATCGAGAAGCCCAACGCCGGACCCGGCAGGTTGCGCAAATCGTGCGCAGATACACAAAAATATCAATGCCCATATTATAGTATGTCCTCTTGTTTTGTCAAGGGTTTTTCTTTATTTTCTCCGCTTTAGTGTGCGTTTTTTCCTTCCGTCAAAACGCACACTAAAGCGGAGAGAGTCTGTTGCTATAATTAAGTTTATCTATCATCCTTGACAAGTTAAAGTTATTGCTTATAATTATGTTAATGATTATCGATTATAGTTATCATATGTATGGAGGCAAGCATGGATGAGGAAAGTCGGTTGTTTAAAAAATTTGCAAATTTTTCGGCGGCGGCAAAAAGAGATGTAGTTGCCGCAGCGCTGGAAATAACAAATGCGGAAGCGGACAATGTAATACGCAAAATAGTTGCCCGCCTGCAATATGAAGAGTCCCTCAAAAATTACGTCGCATCCAAGACAGAGATCAGCCTTAAGCTGGCTCAGGAAATCGACAAGATAAAAATGCGGAAGTTTGGCAAAAAGAAAAAGTCATCGAAGAAAAGAAAAAAAATACTCTTGCATACCCAAGAAATAAAGCAACTACGAGAAAACAAAGCCAGTTGGAAAGATATATCGACATATCTCAAGAAGAATTATCATATCTCTGCAAGTTGGGTTTGGGTCCGGAATGCTTATGTTTCGCTGCAAAATTCAATCTCAAATGAAAAAGATTAGTCTTCTTGTAGTTTTAATTTTACTTACCGGTCTTGCCGGTTGCGGCGGCAGCGATAATAACAACATGGGAGCAGGAAGAACAGAAAATAATCTAGATACAACAGTTTTAAGCGTTGCAAAACAAGTAAGACAAGAATGTATCAAGATTAAGAAAAAAGAAGACAGACAAATAAAGCGAATATTAAATATGATCGATGAGGCACAACAAGAAAACAAAGAATTAAGAATTATGTTAATGAAAAAATATGCAGCTGCAGAGATTGCAGCTGTTATGATCGTAGCAGGTATAGTGTTATTCTTTGTTCTTTCCGCTGCTCTAAAAAGAAAAAAAAGAAAAATAGAAAATAAGCAAAATGAGATCGAAAATAAGATCGCTAAACAGTTAAGGCAGAATGAAAAAATATTGCAGGAAATCGAAAGAAAAGGAGATGAGATAGATAAAAAAATTGAGGAAGTAAGCCTAATTGAGACTCGAACCGAAGCTCGGAATTGGGAAGCACAACAAAAAATACAACAAACAAAAACTGAAAACGAAAAATTAAAAAATGATATAAAAACATTGCTTAATTACATAACCAATAAAAACAATAAAATAAAGTATCTGATAAACAAGGCATACCAGGGAAATCCAGAAAAAATTCACAAAAAAATACACAAATACAAAAAAGAATATCAAGAAATCATGAGGAGGATAAATGGAGAATAAGATTAACATAGATGAAAAAACTGATTTGGGGGGCATAGACATATACCTTAAACAAGATAAGTGGATTAAAAATACAAACAAATATTCAACCGTATATATCGTTTTTTATGGCGAGATCTTTCAGTCAACTGAAATCATTATGCTGCAACGTTTATTGCAGTCGTTTTGTTCAAACAGAATGATAGAGAACAAAAGATACAAAATAACCGATCGTGTGTATGCTCAAATCGTTAAAAAACACGACTATATGCTTGCCTTGCGCAATAGAAATGGCGAAGAAATAACAGTAATGGATAAAGTTTACGCTTTATATTGGAGTGCTATAATACAAGCGATATTGCAGAAGTTTCCGATTTTTATTCATAAACCATAAGCATTCAGAGAGAGTTTTTTATAAATTTTTGGTATTTTTTTAGTATCTGTTTATTGTAGTTCAGTTTTCTTTTATTGTTTTTTCGTTAAGGGTGAGCGCTGTGCGCGAGGGCGGAGCCCTGCCCTTGCCTGAAGGGCAAGGGTTCTTCCGCGATAGCGGTCTTTTCTTGTATGAATTAACACACACACGCTCTTTGTTTGTGCTCCGGTTCATTTTCCGGGTCCCCCTGCGCGAGTGCTTAGAGTGCAGTGTGTGTTTTCTTTGTATCTTTGTATCTTTGTTCAGAGAAAAAGTCTATATATATCAACGAATGTTGAGATTAACTATAACACTTTCAGGGTGAACTATAACACTTTCAGGGTGAACTATAACACTTTCAGGGTGAACTATAACACTTTCAGGGTGAACTATAACAAAACTTGACTTTTGTTGATTAAAAATTATCATAATATAAAATTGCATAAAGGAGGAATCATGGAAGAAAAGGATTCACCGAAGAATAATATTGTGAAAAAGGCACAGCAGCTTGTAGAAAGCCGATATAATCTTACTGCCTTTGAAATTAAAATTATATCGTCCTTGATTACAATGATTAAAGTTTCTGACACAGAGTTTCAAGAGTATGCAATAAAGGTTTTGGATTGGAAAAACGAAAAAGAGCTTAAGAGAAAAGATATCTATGAAGCTTTTGAGGATGTTGCGGATAGTTTGTTACGAAAACCGCTTACCATACGGTCGGAAAACGGTGATTGGATAAAAGCAAACTGGGTGTCATCTGCACAATATAAAAAAGGGGAAGGAATTGTTCTATTTGAGATTAGCAAAAAACTCAAACCCTATCTGCTTGCGCTTAAAAAACATTTTTTGCAGTATGATATTAAGAATATTCTGCCGCTTAGGAGCGCGTATGTTATACGCTGTTATGAACTATTAAAAGATTGGTATAGCACTGAAATAAGATATAGCAAAAATAAAACGGTAACAAAAATAATAAGTTTGGTATGGATCAGACAGACATTTCAGATACCAACGGCATATTCGTATGGCATGTTAAAGAAAAGAATACTGTTAAAGGCACAAGCAGATCTTCCGCTACATACAGATATAAAATTTAAGTTTGAAGAGATTAAAGAAGGTCATAAGGTAACACATATAAAATTTTTTATATCTGCAAAAGAACAAAAAGAAAAGCTGGATGAAGCAGGAGCAAAGCAGCAGCTTACGGGTCAAAAAATCGGGTTGTTTTTGGCAAAAATTCCGGAAGAATATCGCTCCAAAGCGGTTGAGAGGCTCCTGGCAAAATATGAAGATCGGGGCGAATATGTCCTAAAGCAAATTGAATGCACAAACAAAGCAAACCCTAAAAACTATGGTGCGTATTTAGCGATGGCGCTAAAAAACGATTATGCGGGCGCGGAAAAGAGCAGCCTTGCAGAGGAACTCGCAAAAAAGGAAAAGGAGAAGCGCGAACAAGCCGCGCGGCTGGCGGCGGAAAAAAGAAAAGCGGAAGAGGCAAAGAAACGCGCAGCAGAGGAAGAGGAAAAAGAGTGGGAGCAAAAATGGGAACAGCTGCCGGCTGAAGAACAAGAAAAATATCTCGCAGCCGTGAAGGAAAAGAGCGCAACAGCGCGGACGCACGAGAATATTGCAAAGCAGCTCGCTATTGCTTTGTTTATCAACCCTTCCCTCAAGACCTCTTCCTTCAGGGAGAGGATGTAGAGGGAATATTTTGATTTTCTATGTATTTTCTAATAATATCCAGCGAAGCTCCTCCGCATGATCCGGCAAAGTAA
>JALWSW010000120.1 GCA_027080125.1 Campylobacterales bacterium
TTATAACAATAATAGGGTGTTATTACGGACTTGTAACAACAGGAGGTACTCAGGGTGTGGGACGTTCAACAACCTCGGCTGTGGTGCTTGCAAGCGTTATTGTTTTGGTTTCAGATTATTTTCTTACTGCGCTTATGTATTGAAATGATAGAAATTGTAAATCTATACAAAAAAATTGAAAGAAAGATAATCCTGAACGGATTGAACCTACGTGTAAGAAAGGGGAAGATAACCATAATAACCGGACTTTCCGGAAGTGGCAAATCGGTTCTGCTCAAAACCATTGTAGGGCTTATAAAGCCTGATAGCGGAAAGGTAATCATCGATGGCAAAACTATTTTTGACCTGAAAGGTTCGGAGCTGATAAAGGTCAGAAAAAAGATTGGATTTCTGTTCCAGGGCGGTGCACTTTTTGATTCGCTTTCTGTATTTAATAATGTTGCTTTCCCGCTCAGAGAACACACAAATCTTTCTGAAAAACAGATAGAAACTAAGGTTTTGAATGAGTTGAGGGAGGTAGGGCTTTCCGATTCGGCAAATAAGCTGCCCTCTGAGCTTTCAGGCGGAATGATCAAGCGAGCAGCACTTGCAAGAGCGCTCATTCTAAAACCGAGTTGTCTACTGTTGGACGAGCCTGCAACCGGATTGGATCCGGTAATGACAAAAATTATTTATGATATGATAGATAAGATCTCTCAAAAAGGGATAACGGTGCTTATGATTAGTCATAATCTCCAAGAAGCTTCGAAAATAGCAGATTTTTTTGCGATGATTTGCAGAGGAAAAATTATTGAATATAATACACCAGAGAAGTTTTTTGAAAGCAAAAACCCGATTGTGCGGCAATTTGTGAGCGGTCAATCAGAAGGTCCTATAGGGCTTGATATGGGAGCATAGATGAACTCAAAGCGAAAGTTTGAAGCGGTTGTAGGATTATTTATTATAGTTTCATTTACGGCACTTTTTGCACTGACAGCAAAGTTCGGTGTTTTTTCATTCAGGCCGTCAAATGGCTATCGTATTTATGCTTTGATAAATTCAGCCGGCGGTTTGAAAAATAAAGGAAGGGTTGTTGTTGCCGGAATAACCGTAGGGAAGATAATCAGTTTAAGCTTGAAGGGAAGAAAGGCAAAGATCGGTATGTTAATCGATAATGCAATCAAGATTCCATCCGATTCTTCTGTTACAATAAAGACATCAGGGGCGATAGGAGAAAGCTATCTTGAGATTATTCCCGGAAAAAGTAAGCGATTTCTTGTCCCAAACGGAACAATTACAAAACAGGTAGCGGTGGCTAATTTGCAAAATACCTTTGCTGCAATTAAAAAAGCTGCTGATAGCCTTAAAAACCTTGCAAATAATATCGACTATGAAAAAATCAACAAAGCAATTGAAAGTTTCCAAAAGCTTGCGGAGAATATAAATCGGATGGTTACCACCAACAGAGGCGATATCGATAAAGTAGTTGCAAACCTCAGCTCATTTAGCAACGAGCTTAAAACCAAAACACCGCCTATACTTGCAAACTTTTCCGAGTTTTCAAAAAATCTGAAAGATATATCGGGAAATAATAAAAAGAATATACAACAAACAATAGAAAGCATAAAGAAAGCCTCAGATAAGTTTGCTCAGGCAAGCGAGCAGATAAACGATATGGTAAAGGGAATAAAATCGGGCAGGGGAACATTGGGTAAATTGGTGACTGATGACTCGGCATACAATAATCTAAGCGCAACGCTTAAGTCGGTTAAGAAAACGTTTACAAAATTTGACCAGCTAAGAGTTAATGTTGAAACTGATGCAAGATTGCTTACAAGAAAAAGTGATTTCAAAGGATATGCAGGGGTAAAAATAAATACTTCTCCTGATAGATTTTACAGGATAGGGATAACCTCCATGCGCGATTATGAAAACAGCGCTACTCCGCCAAGACGAGGAAACAACAAAAACAGAATCACGGCGCAAATCGGAAAAAGATATGATAATTTTGTTATACGAGGAGGAATCACGGAATCTACATTTGGAGTTGGTATGGATTATTATCTGGGTAAAAATCTAAAGCTGACAACCGATTTGTATGATTTTGGCAAAAACAACGACATACGAGATTCGCATTATCATATGAATGCGGGCATTCTATATCGATTTTATCACTATTTCACCCTTGGCGGTGGTGTTGATGATTTACTTAACGCTAAGTCAAGATCTCCATATATAGGATTCGGTATAACATTCTCTGATGAAGACTTGAAATATCTGGCAGGGCAGGCACCTTTAAAATTTAAGTGATTGCGTTATCCGATAGTGTGATCAAGTTATCATCAAGATTATTGGCGGTTTTTCTTTTTCTTATTGTATTTACCAATGCCTATGCCGATAAGACTGAAATCAATCTGAAATATGTTTTGTATACGCTTGATGAAAGTTCTGCTGATGTAAGCGGTTTCGACTCATTTATCGAACGCAATTATCAATATCAAACGCTTGAGATCCCGGAAAATTTTATAAGGGATGTGAAAAAAAAATATAATTTTATATTGCATCACAAAAGCTTTTATAAAGAGCTTTTCTTTAGGGGTTCGAAATGGATCGATCTGATTAGGAAAAGGCTGAAAAAAAACCGTGTGCCTGACAGAATTGCTGAGCTTGCGCTTATTGAAAGTCATTTTCAACCCTACGCAACTTCCCGAAGCGGAGCGGTCGGTATGTGGCAGATGAAACGCAAAGCGGCAAGCCAGTCAGCCATAGCGGTGGATTTTTTTACCGATGAACGGCTAAACCCTTATCTTTCAACCAATGCTGCAATAAATTATCTGAAGCAATTACACAGATTGTTTGGCTCCTGGATTATTGCAATTGCCGCCTATAATGCCGGACCCGGAACCCTGAAACGGCTGTTGAAAAGAAATAATTTTTATGAAATTATTAAGAACAATCTGCTTCCCAGAGAAACACGTTTCTATATAGCAAAATTCTTTGCGCTTGAGATTGCAATTGATAAGGGTGTTTTGTCTTACACTCCATACAAAAAATACAAAATTGTAAGAATCAAAACTCATATTCCGTTCTATTTTTTATCCAGGCTTGCCGGTGTTTCGACAAACTCTTTACTAAAACTCAACAGATTTATAAAACATAGAGCGCTTCCGCCAGGGCGTAGATTTGCTGATATTATCATTCCTGTTTCTCTTTATTCTGTTTTCAAAAAAAATTATAACGAGCTTATGAAACCGAATCCAAGAAAGACCTTGCTTTACAAAGTAAGAAGAGGCGACAGTTGGAAGAAAATCGCCGCGTTCTTTTGGCTTAGAAAATCTACGATAAAACGGTTGAGACGAAAATATAGACATCTGTCATCCGGAATGCTGATCAAAATTCCGTGGTATGTTACGCAAAAAAGAATCGCAATGCTATATAGAAAAAGTTTACCGATTCGATATGAAAGATATTATGTCAAACGAGGCGATTCATTGTTGAAGATAGCACATAAATTTGGCGTCACAATTGCATCCATAAGAAAAATCAACAAGATTAAAGGAACTCTTATAAGAGAAAGACAGGTGATTATTATAGAAAAGCGCCTGTAATCAAAAGTATATTCAAATGAGATCGCTATTGTTGCAAAATGCGACTAATTCATCATCCCAATAAGATATCTCTCTGTTTAATTCCTTTTTTAACTTTTCGTTGCTCATAGCTGAGAACCCTGGTCTTTCAGCGGGAAGGTTAAACTGCTTGCGCGAAACCGGATAGATAAACTTATTTATATGAGCAGTTTTAAACAACAGCTTTGCCCATTCAAGACGTGAGGCATACCCGGAGTTTACCAGATGAAACAATCCGATAAGCCCTTTTTTTAATGACGAGACTGTGTATTCTGCAACGGTTCTTGTCGAGGTCGGCACCGAAAACTCATCATAGGCAATTCTCAGATATTCCTGAGTTTTTGCCCATTTAAGCAATTTGTATATAAAACTGTTTTTACCTTCTCCGTAAAGCCAGCTTACCCTGAATATCAGATAATCGGATAGATACTCTTCGATAAACTCCTCACCTGCCGCCTTTGATCTTGCGTATTCGTTTATAGGATTCGTGCTGTCTTTTTCTGTGTATAATCCTATTTTTTTTCCATCGAAAACATAATCGGTGCTGAAATGAACCAAAAAAGCGTTCTGTTTTTTGCAGGCGACGGCAAGATTTTTTGCTCCTATTGCATTGACCTTGAAAGCATTCGGATAATCTGTTTCCGCCTTATCAACAAAATTGTATGCGGCGCAATTGATAACAATGTCGGGCTTGATGTTTTCAAAAAGCTCAAGAACATGAGCCGGATCCGAAATATCGCATTCCTGCCTTCCCGCACCCTTGAAACTGCTACCGTTTTTGCTCAATATTCTTGCAAACTCTTTGCCAAGCTGACCGTTTTTGCCTATTATTAAAAATTTCATTGTCGTTTTGAGTAGTTTTTGTCTATCCACTTCAGATATTCGCCGCTTTTTATATTCTTTATCCAGCGTGGGTTTGCAAGATACCATTCTACGGTTTTTCTCATCCCTGCATCAAAATCAACCTCCGCTTTCCAACCGAGCTCATTTTCGATTTTTGAAGGATCTATGCCGTAGCGTCTGTCATGACCGGGTCTGTCTTTTACAAAAGTTATCAAATCTTTGTATGAAGAAAATTTTGATTCTCTTGCCGGATGCAACCGATCGAGAATTTTACATATCTTATTTACAACATCAAAATTTGTTTTCTCCTCTCTGCCACCTATATTGTATGTTTCGCCGGCTTTCCCGTTTGAAAGAATACTCCAGATTGCGCTGCAATGATCCTCTACATAGAGCCAGTCTCTTACGTTTTTTCCGTCACCGTATATCGGAATCGATTTGCCTTCAAGGGCATTTATAATAACAAGCGGAATCAGCTTTTCAGGGAATTGATACGGACCATAGTTGTTAGAGCAGTTTGATATGCTTACCGGCAATCGGTATGTGTGATAATATGCCCTGGCAAGATGATCTGAAGATGCTTTTGAGGCGGAATAGGGACTGTGAGGGTCATAAGCGGTTTTTTCGGTAAATAAGCCTTTCATGCCTAATGAACCGTAAACCTCATCTGTTGATATATGATGAAAGCGAAAAATAGAACGATTTTGAATGCTTATCTGAGCATTCCAATATTGTCTTGATATCTCAAGAAGATTAAATGTTCCGACAATATTGGTTTGTATAAAAGCCTTTGGTCCTAGAATAGATCTGTCAACATGCGATTCTGCTGCAAAATGAACAACTTTGGTAATTTTATATTTTTTGAATATTTCCATAACCGCATCGTAATTACAGATATCGGTTTTTTCAAAGAAATATCTGTTTTTGTATTTTTCCGAGATATCCTGAAGATTCGCAGGATTTGCCGCATATGTCAGTTTGTCGATATTTACTATCTTTCCTTTGTAATCGGTTCTCTCGAAAACATATCTGATAAAATTTGATCCTATAAAGCCGGCTCCGCCGGTAACAAGAATTGCATCCTTAATTGTGCTATCAGCATTTTTTTTCATTTTTGCTCCCTTGCTTCATCTTAAAATTGTTATGCAAACCCTATCCATTATAACAAAATAGTTCTTTTATTTAACCGATGTTGCATAATATTTAAAACTCTGAGCAAAAAGAGAATGACCCATCTGTTTTGTTGGAAATAGTTATCTAACCTTATTTGACAAACTTTTTGCCCGGTTGACAAAAAAATCCAATCAGTTAGACTTTAAGCGGTTGAGTTCAAGGGAACCGTGTGAGATTCACGGACTGTCCCGCAGCTGTAACCCTGATTTTTCAGGAAAAAATG
>JALWSW010000121.1 GCA_027080125.1 Campylobacterales bacterium
TCATCGAGGCTGAAATTCCGGGTATTGACAAAAAGGATATTGATCTGAAGGTTGAGGATAATACCCTTACGATAAGAGGCAAAAAGGAGTTCAAAAAAGAGGAGAAGGGCACAAACTACTACAGAGCTGAACGTTCTTACGGTTCCTTCACAAGATCGTTTATGATTCCTGATAATATTGATAAAGAGAAGATTCAGGCTGAATACAAAAAGGGTGTTCTTAAATTAACTCTGCCTAAGAAACCGGAAGCTCAGGCAAAAAGCATTCCGATTGAGGTAAAATAAACAAAAAACATCGGCGGCAACTATTTGCCGCCTTGATGTGAGGAAGACAAATGAATTTTGATAACTTTACAGTAAAATCAAGGGAAGCGCTGAAGAGAGCGGAAAGACTGGCATCTGAAAAAGGGCACCAGGAGATAGGCATCTATCATCTTTTGTTCGCTCTCATTGAGGATAAAACCGGACTTGTCTTTTCGCTGCTACAGAAGATAGGCGCTCAGCCTGATATTATTTTAAATGAAATAGATACCCTGCTTGAGAAACTGCCAAAGGTAAGCGGTGCGACGCAATATATTTCATCTGATCTGAAGAATGTTCTGGACAAATCCGAAAAGATTGCCAGAAATATGAAAGATGAATATATAAGCGTGGAACATCTCTTTTTGGCTTTACTTGAGCAGAGCAAAATAGCAGAATTGCTTGGCAGATTTGGTATAAACAGCGATTCTGCTATCGCAGCTCTTGGCGAGTTAAGAGGAAATGCTCAGGTTACCGATGAGAATCCCGAAGATAAATATCAGGCATTAAAACGATACGGCAAGGATATAACTGCTCTTGCCAGGCAAGGAAAGCTTGACCCGGTAATAGGAAGAGATGATGAGATTAGAAGGACTATACAGATTCTTGCAAGAAGAACAAAAAACAATCCGGTTTTGATAGGTGAGCCGGGCGTTGGCAAAACCGCTATAGTTGACGGCTTGGCTTCAAGAATTGCATCAGGAGATGTGCCTGAGAGCATACGAGACAAAAAGATCATAGCCCTTGATATGGGCTCGTTGATTGCCGGAGCCAAATACAGGGGTGAGTTTGAGGATCGTCTTAAAGCCGTTATGAAAGAGGTTATCTCATCGGAAGGAAAAATTATCCTGTTTATCGATGAGCTTCATACGGTGGTTGGAGCAGGTTCTGCCGAGGGTGCTGTGGATGCATCGAATATGCTCAAGCCTGCCTTGGCAAGGGGCGAATTGCGTTGCGTAGGAGCTACCACTCTTAATGAATACAGAAAATATATCGAAAAGGACCCTGCGCTTCAGAGAAGATTTCAGCCTGTTCTGGTTAACGAACCTTCGGTTGCCGACACAATAAGCATCCTGAGAGGATTAAAAGAGAAATATGAGATATATCACGGTGTTAGGATATCGGATCCTGCAATAATTGCAGCCGCTACTTTATCCTACAGATATATTTCTGATCGATTTCTGCCGGATAAAGCCATTGACCTGATTGATGAGGCTGCTTCTCAGATCAAAGTTGAGGTAGAAAGTCAGCCTCAACTGTTAGATGATATAAAGAGAAAGATCGTGCAGCTTAAGATTGAGCAGACGGCTTTAAAGAAAGATACCGACAAAGCCAGTAAGGAACGGCTTGTCAAGATAGAAGAGCAGCTTAAAGATCTTTATGGCAGAGAGAAGGAGCTTGAAGCTCAATGGAAACTTGAAAAATCGCTGATTAACGAATCCGGCAGTCTTAAAAATCAGATTGATGAGATAAAAACAGAGATCGAACTTGCCAAACGCAGGGGAGATTTTGAGGCTGCAAGCAAACTGAAATATGGAAAACTTCCTGAGATTGAAGAGCGCATCGAGAAGATACATAAAAGGCTTGCCGAAATACCTGAGGAAAACAGGCTTCTCAGATTAGAGGTGACCGATAACGAAATTGCAAAGATTGTTTCACGCTGGACCGGCATTCCGGTTGGAAGGATGCTTGAATCTCAAAAAGAGAAGCTTTTGAAGATGGAGGAACGAATAAAAAGTCGGGTTGTGGGACAGGATGAAGCCGTTATTGCCGTCTCAAATGCTATAAGACGTTCAAGAGCCGGATTGTCCGATCCAAACAGACCGATCGGTTCATTTCTGTTTTTGGGACCGACCGGAGTGGGAAAAACGGAGCTTGCAAAGGCGCTTGCCGAATTTCTTTTTGATGATGAAAAGGCGATGGTGCGCATAGATATGAGTGAGTATATGGAGAAATTCTCTGTCTCAAGACTCACTGGGGCTCCTCCCGGATATGTTGGATATGAGGAAGGCGGTCAGTTGACAGAGGCGGTAAGAAGAAGACCGTATTCTGTGGTTCTTTTGGATGAGATTGAAAAAGCGCATCCTGATGTATTCAATATTCTGCTTCAGATATTAGATGATGGCAGACTGACCGATTCGAAAGGAGTAACGGTAGATTTCAGAAACTGCGTAATAATAATGACGAGTAATTTCGCCAGCGATATTATACTCGAGTCAATCAACTCGAATATGGAATTTGAATCAATTGCCCAAAAAGTCAAAGATGAACTTAAAAAACGACTCAAGCCTGAGTTTATAAACAGGATTGACGAGATAATCGTTTTTCATCCGTTAAATAATGAAATGCTTGAGGAGATTCTTAATCTGATGCTCTCTGAGACTACTGAAAAATTAGCCAAAAAGGGTATAAAATTGGTTGTCGGGCAGGATGTCAAGCGGTTTCTTATCTCGCACGGATTTGACCAGCAGTTTGGCGCAAGACCGCTGCGCAGGGTTATTCAGAACATTTTGGAAAATGCCCTTGCAAAGGAGCTGCTTAGCGGAAGGTTTGCTTCCGGCGATACCGTAAAAGCTTTTGTTGATGGTGACAGGATAGCATTTTCTTAAGTTTTGGCTTTTAGCTTTATAAGAAGGTCGCCTGAGTCTATCCTGTCGCCTTCTTTTACATATATTTTGGACACTTTTCCGTTGATTCTCGACCTGATCTTTGTTTCCATCTTCATGGCTTCAGTTATTATCAGAAGCGCTCCTTTTTTGACAACATTGCCTTCGGAAATATTGAGTTTTATCACTTTTCCTGGCATTGATGCGCAAACATCCTCAGGATTAGAGATATCGCCTTTTGTACTTGTTTTAATGGCTTCAGCTACCCTCATATCCTTTATTTTTACGGTTCTGGGTTGTCCGTTTAGCTCGAAATATGCTTTTCTGTATCCTCTTTTATCAGGATTGCTGATACCCAGATATCTTACGATTAGCGTTTTTCCCTCTTCGATATCGACCTCTATCTCCTCTTCCAGCTTCATAGGATAAAAAAATGATTTCGTGTCAAGAACTATAGGATTGCCGAATTCATCTTTGAATTTTATATAATCTTCAAACACCTTAGGATAAAGTGCGTATGAAATAATATCTTCGTCGCTGAAATGCTTTTTATGTTTTGATTCAAGTGCTTTTTTTGCCGCCTCAAAATCAAAATCCTCAAGTAGCTCTCCCGGTCTTTTGCAAATCGGTTTCTCTTTTTTCAGGATAATTTTTTGAAGCTTTTCGGGAAAACCTCCGTAAGGTTGCCCGAGCATTCCTTTAAAAAAATCAACAACCGATTGAGGAAAGGAGAGATGTTCACCTTTGCTGTAAAGATCATTAATGCTAAGATTGTTTCTTACCATAAATAGCGCCAGATCCCCCACTACCTTCGATGAAGGGGTTACCTTTATAAGATCGCCCAAAGCATTGTTGACCTCTCTGTACATCTCCTTTATCTGTTTCCATTGGTCGTAAAGATCCAATGACTCCACCTGAAAAACAAGATTCGAATATTGTCCTCCAGGTATCTCATGCTCATATACCTCTGCGGTTGAGGATTTCAAACCACTTTCAAACGGAAAATAGAATTTTCTGACCGCCTCAAAATAGTCCGATATATTTTGCATCCATTTTTTATCAAGCGATGAGGCGTATTTTGTGGAGCTTATTGCTGCTGCAATAGAGTTTAGATTTGGCTGGCTTGTCAAGCCGCTCATAGAACCTATTGCCGCATCTACTATATCTGCTCCTGCCTCTATTGCCATAATTGCCGATGCGGTTGCATTGCCGCTGGTATCGTGTGTATGAAAATGAACCGGAATTCCTGTTTCCTTTTTTATGTTTTCAATGAGAATTTTTGCTGCATACGGCTTTATGAGTCCTGCCATATCTTTGATTCCGATTATATCCGTGCCGGCTTTTTTCAGTTTATCTGCCAGAGTAAGATAATATTCAAGTGTATACTTTGTTTTATTCGGATTTAGAATGTCACCGCTATAGCAGATTGCCGCTTCACAGACCTTTCCGTTTTCTTTGACGGTTTCTATAACCGGTTTTAGCTGTTCTATCCAGTTAAAACAATCGAATACCCTGAAAACATCTATACCGTTTTTTGCCGATAACTTTACAAACTGTTTGACTACATTATCGGGATAATTTTTGTAACCGACCGCATTTGATGCGCGCAAAAGCATCTGAAACATTATATTGGGTATCTTTTCGCGAAGTATCTGAAGTCTCTCCCAAGGAGATTCCTTTAAGAATCGATACGCAACATCAAAGGTGGCACCTCCCCACATTTCTATGGAAAATAAATCTTTCAGGTGTTTTGAATAGATATCGGCGATATTGGCAAGATCGATTGTCCTCATTCTTGTTGCCAAAAGCGATTGATGAGCATCTCTGAAGGTTGTGTCGGTAAAGAACACCTCGCTGGTTCCGTTTATCTTGTCAATAACACCTTTAACCCCGTATTTATCCAGAATTGTTCTTGTTCCGTTAATATTGCGGTTGTCATCTTTGCTATGCGGAATCTCTATTGAGGGAAGTGCCATTGAATCGGGAATCCTTGTTCCTGAGGGATTATTTACAATGTTGTTTGCCAGAAATCGCATAATTTTGGTTGCCCTGTCTCTTATTGTTCTGAAACGGAACAGTTCGGGAGAATTATCAACAAATGTTGTGGTTGCAGTTCCTTGAAGAAATTTCGGATGGTTGACGACATTTTCCAGAAACAGGATATTTGTTTTTATTCCCCTGATTCTAAACTCTTTCAGCGCTCTTATCATCTTTTTTGCAGCACATTCAAAGTTTAACGAGTAAGTTGACACCTTAACAAGCAGCGAGTCATAAAACGGCGTTATTTTGGCATTGACGGTGCTGTTTCCGGCATCCAATCTGACACCAAAGCCTGCGGGGCTTCTATATGCCTCAATTTCGCCTATATCAGGCATAAAGTTGTTATTCGGATCTTCAGTTGTTATTCTGCACTGTATTGCATAACAGGTTTTTGTTATTTTTTCCTGAGTAAGTGAATCCATCTCTTTCGAGCTAAGTCTTGCTCCGCCTGCAATCTTTATCTGAGATTGAACAATATCAATACCTGTGACAAGCTCTGTAATTGTATGCTCAACCTGAATTCTAGGATTGACTTCAAGAAAGTAGAAATTTCCATTCTTATCTACAAGAAATTCAACCGTAGCTACGCTTGTTAATCTGGAGTATTTGCCGATTGTTACGGCTGCCTCGTAAAGTTTGTTCAGGGTGGCTTTCGGAACATTTATCGAAGGCGCTATTTCGATTAATTTTTGATGTCTTCTTTGGACCGAGCAGTCTCGCTCGTAAAGATGTATAACATTACCGAACTTGTCAGCCATAAGTTGAATTTCTATATGCTTTGGTTCAGCTATATATTTTTCGAGTATTACCTCGTCATTACCGAACGATTTTTTTGCTTCCGATCTTGCCAACGGATAGTTCTCAACAAGCTCTTTTTCGGAATCCGCTATCCTTATGCCTCGTCCTCCGCCTCCGGCTATAGCTTTTATAATGACCGGATAGTCAATCTTTTTTGCGACTATCTTTGCTTGTTCAATATCCTTTATTACTCCATCAGAGCCTTCGATAACGGGAACTCCGCAGCTTTTTGCAACCTCTTTTGCAGATTGCTTGTCTCCGAAAAGTTTAAGGGTTGCCGGATTCGGTCCTACAAATATAATACCGTTTTCCTCGCACAATTCGGCTAATTCGCTTCCTTCCGAAAGAAAACCGTATCCGGGATGAATCGCATCTACATTTTTTCTTTTTGCAAGTTCTACAATCTCTTGTGCATTCATATATGCATCAACTGGATCATCGCCTAATCCGACAAGATATGCCTCGTCGGCTTTATACCGGTGAAGTGAATATCTGTCAGCTTCCGAATAGATTGCAACGGTTCTTATTCCCATTTCCGTGCAAGCCCGGAAGGTTCTTATGGCAATCTCGCCGCGGTTTGCCGACATAAGTTTTTTTATTCTCATTACTTTTCTCCCCCGTTTTCGATATATATTGTTCTTGTTGGATATGCAAATTCTATTTTTTCTTCTGCAAATCTCCTGAATATCTCTATGTTTATATCTTGCTGTATATCCATATAGGCGTTGTAATCGGCAGATTTTACATAATAGACAATCTCAAATTCGAGCGATGAATCTCCGAAACTTTTGAAATGGCATCTGTCAAATCTTGCATTCTCTTGTCTGCCTATGATTTCTTTTATAATTAATGGTATCTTTTCCAGCTTTTCATAGGGAGTGCTGTAAGTTGCGCCTATATTGAACAGGATTCTTCTTTCTTTCATCCGTTTGTAGTTTCTTATTCGGCTTCCCAGAAGATCGGTATTTGAGAAGATAATCTGCTCGCCCGTAAGACTTCGTATTCTTGTGGTTTTTATTCCTATATGCTCTACATTTCCGGCATAATCATCAACAACTATGAAATCGCCTTCTACAAACGGTCTGTCAAGAAGAATCGATACCGAAGCAAAAAGATCTCCCAAAATTTTCTGCACGGCAAGCGCAACCGCAACACCTCCGATGCCAAGCCCGGTAACAAGAGCGGTTATGTTTATGCCGAAGTTGTTCATAACCAGAAGCAGTATGATTGACCAGATTGCTATTTTTGCAATAATTGCAAGTCCGTGATATGCGCTGCGTGTTTGCTGACCGGTTTTATTTGATGCTATCTTTTCGAAAATTTTTGAGGCAAGGAAGTTGAGCCAAATTGCCGTTTGTATAAGAAAAGCAGCTATGGCAAGGGAGGCAAGAAGCGAATTGTATGAGGTTTTTATTGCCAAAGAACCGATATACAGTGATAAAATTAATACTATAAAGCTGCTGGTTTTGTTCTGAAAAAGATCGATTATCGTATCATCAATATTGTTTTTTGTTTTTTTTGCCAACAATCTGAATTTTTGCAGGACGATTTTTTTGATTAGCAAAACAAGCAGATATGAGGCTATCGTCAAAACTATTGCAATCAACCAGCTTGTTACTGGGTTACCCAAAAATTGATACTTAAATATTTCCTCCATCTCACAATGATTATATCGATGAAGATAATTTTCTCAAGTTTGCAAATTTTGGTGCAATTGAAAAGCCTGAGAATAAGGATATTATTATGCTTGGTTTATAGATAACTGTTTTGGAGGATGAATGGCTATAACATTTGAGATTGTAAAGCATTTGGGCGTTTTGTCTGAATATCGTAACGGATTCAGGAAAGAGATAAACATTGTTTCCTGGAATAATCGCAACGGCAAGGTTGATATACGCGATTGGGACGAGGATCATCAACGGATGAGAAAAGGGATAACATTGACCAAAGATGAATTTGAAGCGCTGAGGAATCTGATATGCGACATTGATTCGGATTCTCTGGAAATAGAGTAGTTTTGATTGACGGAGGAAATATGAAAGATAAAAAAATAGATGAGCTGAAAAAGAAACTGGAGCATAAAAGAAAAAAAGGTTGGGAAAATCTAAGCGCAAAGAAGGAGAAGGAGATTTTTGGTTTTGCCGAGCAATATAAGCGTTTTCTCAATGAAAACAAGACGGAGCGGGAAACGGTTCTCTACTATAAAAACAGAGCCCAACAACATGGCTATTCGGAAAATTCCTCAGAGAAGTTGATTGTCTCAAACAGGGGCAAAAATCTTATGCTTATAAGAGAGGGCAAAAAACCGATAGATGAAGGTGTAAGGATTATTGCCTCTCATGTTGATTGTCCAAGAATCGATCTAAAGCAGAATCCGCTTTACGAGGATAGCGATCTGGCGTTTTTCCATACCCACTATTACGGAGGGATAAAAAAGTATCAATGGGCAAATATTCCTCTTGAGATAAGAGGAACCGTCATAACCAAAGGTGAAAAACAGATTAATGTAAGGATCGGGGAGGAAGAGGGAGCAATTTTCGTTGTTCCTGATCTTTGCCCTCATCTTTCCCGTAAAGCTCAGAATGACAAAAAGGCGCCTGAGGTGATAACCGGAGAAAATCTTGCCTTGCTGGTAGGCAGTATGCCTGAGCAGGGAGAGGGTAAGGATCTGGTAAAACTTCATATATTGAAGATTCTCAACCAAAACTACGGAATAGTCGAAGAGGATCTTATTTCAAGCGAGCTTGAGGTGGTTCCGGCAATGAAGGCAATGGACTTGGGAATAGATAAAAGCATGGTAGCCGGATACGGGCAAGACGATAGAATCTGCGCCTTTGCTTCCGCGGAAGCGCTTTTTGATGCCGAAGCGCCTCTTTATACTACGATAGTCTTTTTTGCCGATAAGGAGGAGATAGGATCAGATGGTGCTACCGGAATGAATTCGATGTTTCTTATCAGAGGCATCTACAAGGCAGCAGCAGCTTTCGGCAATTCCTTAAATGAATTGGGTCTGCTTGACCTGCTTTCAAAAAGCGGTGCACTTTCGGCTGATGTCAACGGTGCGGTCAATCCTCTTTATAAATCGGTTTATGAAAACGATAATGCAAGTTTTCTTGGCAGAGGAATCGTTGTGACCAAATTCACCGGTCACGGCGGAAAATATATGGCGAACGATGCCGATGCGGAATGGGTTGGTCATATCAGGGAAATCTTGAACAAGGCTGATATTCTTTGGCAAACCGGAGAGTTGGGCAAGGTAGATGAGGGCGGCGGCGGAACCGTGGCAAAATTTCTTGCAAGATACGGTATGAATGTGATTGATGCAGGACCCGCTTTGATTTCGATGCACTCTCCCTATGAGGTGTCATCAAAGGTGGATCTGTATGAAACCTATAGGGCGTATAAGCAGTTTATTGAGGAGGGATAGTTTTGATAGCATCGGTTCCTAATCTTTCCGCAGCCAACCATCTGATTGCCCGAATCGCTTCCGGCTGCGTTGTGCTGACTGATGCTCAACTTGAAACGGTTACAGATGAGGTTCGATTTTTTTTAAGTAAAAACGGCAAAGAGCCTCCGCTGATTTTTCCGGGATTTGGAATTATGCCATATGAGGAAAAACCGCCTGAGAGGGAGAATCTATACGAGCGAATCCGATTTTTTCACAGTTTTGACAGCAAGAATAAATCTGTTGTAATAAGCGAGCCTCAGGCTTTAATATACAGAATGCCTGATATTATCGAGCTGCAAAAGAAGTTTAAGGAGATTTATACGGGTAAGAGGCATCCTATTGAGAGAGTTATTCGGGAGCTTTCCGAATACGGATATGAAAGAGCGGATAAGGTTTTGGAGAAAGGGCAGTATTGCGTAAGAGGCGGAATAGTCGATTGCTTTATTTCTCTTTACGATGAACCGGTAAGAATCGAATTTTTCGATGAGACGGTAGAATCGATGCGTTTTTTCTCTGTCGATACCCAGCTTTCCACAAGAAAGACCGATCGAATTGTTCTTGCTCCCGTTAATGAATTCGGAAAGTCATTTATTGCCGAATCGGTATGGCATTCTGAAGATTTATCCTTTTGTCCGATTGATCTATTTAAAGATTTCGATTGGATAATCGTGGGAGAGGTTGATTTTGACAAACTCTATGAGATTGCAGATTGGCGATATCAGAGCAGGGGTAATCTTGAGTTGCCACTGCCTGAGACAATTTTATCCGATAAAAGCAGGATTAAGGCGATTGAAGCCGGATCAAAAAAAATAGTGATAGCGCCCGGAATTGATGATAGTGAGTATAGCGAGCCTGAGCTTGAGGGGAAATTCAGCGACCTTATCGATAAGATCAAAAACTTATCTGCCCGGTTTAATGTTGAGATTGTAGGTGAAAAAAACAGCGCAAAGGGATTGTTTGATAGTTATCCTGAAATCGGATTTTCCCATGGCAGACTAGGAAATCATTTTTGCACAAAAGAGGATTGTTTTATTTCTTTTGAAAAGCTGTTTGGAAAAAAAGCCGCGCAAAGCCGAACTCACAAAAACCGTATAAGAACGATTTTTGATGTTGATGATTTGGTAGTGCATAAAGATTACGGAATAGGCAGATTCGAAGGCATTGTTGAAATTGATGAGGCTGGTTGTAAATCTCAGATGTATAAAATTCGCTACAGGGACGATGAACTGTTGTATCAGTCGGTTATCAATGCCTCCGATATCTCAAGGTATGAGGGACCGGAACCGGAAGAATTGGATAGACTCAGCGGTAATGCCTTCAAGATAAGAAAGAAAAAAGCCTATGAAGAGATAATGCGTATGGCAAAGCGTTTTGCAGCAATCTATGCAAAGCGTCATATTGCAAGACGATTGCCTTATGATCTTGAAAACCCGTATCTGTTTGAATTTGAACGAATATTTCCGTATAGAGAAACTGCTGACCAGCAGAGGGCAATAGATGAGATTAAGTCCGATATGTCAAAGGATATTCCTATGGATAGACTCATAACCGGAGGCACCGGATACGGCAAAACAGAGGTAATTTTAAGAGCAGCGGCTATTGCGGTATTTTCCGGAAGACAGGTTCTTGTAGCCTCGCCAACGACAGTTTTATCAAATCAGCATTACGAGCTTTTTTGCAAACGATTTTCCGATTTTCCGATTAATATTGCGCGTGCAGACCGACTTAATAAGAATGATAATCTTGACGGATGCGATATTCTTATAGGAACACAAAAAACGGCAAGATTTGCTGATAGATTGAAACATCTCTCGCTTGTCATAATCGATGAGGAACAGCGGTTCGGTGTAAATTTTAAAGAGCGGTTCAAGAAAAGTCATCCTGAGGTTGATTTTCTTATGGCTTCAGCTACCCCTATTCCGCGCACTATGCAGATGGCACTTTCGGGAATCTGGGATATCAACTCGATTGAGACCGCACCTGAGGGCAGAATTCCGATAATAACTGAGATACGCATCAAATCGGATAGGGCTATTCAGGATATTATCTTGTGGGAGCTCAGGCGAAAAGGTCAAATCTACTATGTTCACAATCGCATCGAGGATATCGGTGAGGTTTATGATAAATTGGTTTCACTTGTAAAAGATGTTCGTATAGCTATTGTTCACGGACGACTTGGAAGGGCAAAGATTCAACGGCTTATGAAAGATTTCAGAATGCATAAATATGATATTCTACTTTCTACCTCAATAGTGGAATCCGGTCTGGATATTCCTGAGGTAAACACAATTGTTGTGGATGAGGCGGAAAACTTCGGATTGGCAGATCTTTATCAGCTAAGAGGCAGAGTAGGGCGTTCCGACAGGGCAGCCAGAGCCATTTTTTTTATTAAAAATCCATCCGGAATGACTGAGAATGCGAAAAAAAGACTTACTGCCTTGAAAGAGTTCAGCAGAGGTTACGGTTCGGCTTTCGATTTGGCAGTAAGGGACAGTAAAATAAGAGGTTCGGGAAATCCGCTCGGAGTTGAGCAGAAAGGAAAGTCGTATTTTCTCGGATTCTCGCTTTATTATCAGATGGTAAGAGAGGCGGTATCTGAGATTAAAGGTTTGGCAAAACCGGATCATACTGCTGAGATCTCCTGGGATCTGCCGAGCTATATACCGGATTATCTTATGAGTCAGAAGGAAAAGCTCATCTGGTATCAACGTATCAGTGAGGCTGATAATAATCAATTGGATGGACTCCAAAGAGAAGCTGTTGATAGATATGGAAAACTGCCGGAGGAATTTCGTAATCTATTTACTGCAGCTAAACTTAAAAACAGGGCGGGTGAGATAGGGATAAAAAAGATTGATCTGCATAATAGGCGAGTTCTATTGAAATTTAAAAACAATCCGCCTGTTGCTACTTGTTCGATTATCAATATAATAGATAGCCATTACAGAGGAAAAGCAGGATTTGCCGGAGCAAACGATCTTTATTTTAACGGGGTGGAATCGGTGGATTTGCATAGAATAATAGACAATTTAAGGAAGGCTATATAGATGCGTAAGATAATTTTTTTGTTAGCGGTTATGTTTTTGTTCGGCTTTTATAATACAGGCAATTCGACGGTGATAGACGATACGATTGCAGTTGTAAATAATGAACCAATTACCGTTGTAGATCTTTTTAAAACCATGCAGTTTTATCAAATCAAAAGCCCGGATACGGCGCTCTCAAAGGCGATAGAGGATAAACTTGTTATTCAAAGGGCAAAAAAACTCCATCTGAGTATAG
The DNA here is from genome assembly GCA_027080125.1 of Campylobacterales bacterium. Taxonomy (GTDB): domain Bacteria; phylum Campylobacterota_A; class Desulfurellia; order JAADFJ01; family JAADFJ01; genus JAADFJ01. The sequence continues at coordinate 12,474 of JALWSW010000121.1, forward strand.
ATAAAAATGAGTACCAACAACTAAAAAACAGATTCATAACAAAAAAACGACTGGAGCTCTTGAACCATGCCGGACTTAAACGAGGCGATTTGGAAAAATTTCTCAAACTTCAGATGCTAAAAAGAAAAATTATCTCCTATGTTGTCAGGGATAATCTTATGGTAACAGATGAGCAGATAAAAAAACAGTATCTTGAAAACAAGGAACGGTTCAAAACATCAGGTGCAATTCATCTTTATGAGATTGCTTTTAATTACGATAAAGCCGATGAAACTGATCAGCAATTTAAAGCGTCCAAATGGCTTGTGGATATAAAAAACGGCAAAATTTCCTTTATTTCCGCTGCAAAGAAACTTGGATTCAATAACTTTGATATGGGATGGATAGAATCCAAGCAGATATATCCTTCTTTCTATAATATAGTAAAAAAGCTGAAAATCGGAGAGGTTTACGGACTTGTCAGAACCAAATCGCAGTTTTTGATAATAAAACTGGTTGGCAGGAGAAAACCGCATTTGATTCCACTGGCAAAGGTAAAGGATCGGATAAGAGCTACTCTTATTAATAGAAATATTGCCGCGGCATTTACGAGATGGATTGATACATTGAAACAATACGCATCTATTCATATATATGAAAAATAGATATGAGACTTGATAAATTTTTAAAGATGTCAAGAATCGTCAAAAGAAGGGGAGTTTCAAAGGAGTTTATCTTAAACGGCGTTGTTTTTGTCAATAATGAATTGAAAAAGCCTTCTTATGAAGTGAAAGAGGGTGATATTATAGAGTTGAGGTTGAAAAACAAAAGTTGTAAATTCGAGGTATTTGATCCGAATCCAAAGATGGTTGGCAAAGCATGCAAGGAGGTAGATTAGATATCTCGTCTCTTAGGTAAATATCTTTATTTAGTCGGGAGTTTGAGCAATTTTTATGAGTTGGAAACCAGTTTGTATATATTGTTACCGTAGTCAGTTGTTACAGGCAAATTTTTGCTTTTTATAAGGATATGGCAATAGCGGTTACGATGGGCGATCCTTCCGGTATAGGACCGGAGCTTGTTTTAAGGGCATATTTTGACTCTATGCTTGAGAATAAAATCGTCATAGGCTCGAAATTTGTATTGGAAAAATATCGCAAACTTTATGAACTTCCAGCAGTAGAGTATAATCTGTTGACCAGGCAAAGCACATTTGAAACCGAAAAGGGAGCACTCAATCTGATAGACACGGGAAAATCATTCGAGGTGCCAATCGGAAGGCTTTCGAAAAATAGCGGCTTGGCAAGTTTCGAATATGTTCAAAGAGCGTTGAGGATGGTATTAAATAGGCAAATCCGGGCGATTGTTACGCTTCCAATCAATAAACAGGCTATAAATATGGCTGGATTTAACTATTCAGGACATACAGATTTTTTTTCAAAAGCTACAGGTGCCGAAACTGTTATGACTATGGCATCTGAGGATTTGATAGTTAGCCTTGTAACAGATCATATCGGATTGAGTGAAGTTGTATCACATATTACAAAAGAGCGCCTGAGCTATACGATAGAAACGCTTTATAATGCTTTGCGTGATTATTTTGGTAAAAATGACCCGAAAATTGCGGTTCTTGGGGTTAATCCCCATGCCGGTGATGGCGGTGTAATCGGCAAGATTGAGGAATCTGTTATCAATCCGGTTGTCAGATCAATAAGATATTGTGACGGGGCGATTTCGCCTGATACCGCTTTTTCGGAAAAGAATAGAAAAAAGTATGACGGATATGTGGCTATGTATCATGACCAGGGTCTGATACCTTTCAAAATGCTTCATTTTTCCGATGGAGTCAATGTTAGTCTCGGATTGCCATTTATAAGAACCTCAGTTGATCATGGAACTGCATTTGATATAGCCGGATTATATAAAGCTGAAACCGAAAGTTTTTATGCCGCTTTAGAAATGGCAGAATTTATGAGTAATGCAAAAAATTAAACCGAAAAAGCGGTATTCTCAAAATTTTCTCTTATCTGAGAGAATGCTTGATTATATAGCTGATGCTGCCGGGCTATCTGAGATCGATACCGTTGTTGAAATTGGAGCAGGGGATGGCAGACTTTCCGTGCGACTAGCTAAAAGGGCAAAACTTATTGCAATTGAGATTGACAGATCGCTTGAGTCGGTGCTTAGAAAAAGATTAGCCGGCATGAATGCCACTATTATTATGGATGATTTTTTTAATCTGGATTTAGGAAGGTTGCCTAAGCGTTTTAAGGTTGTTGCCAATTTGCCCTATGCGAGTGCAAAGGAGATAATACGGATACTTATTGAGTTGGGAAGGGTGGAGTTGATGATTATCTGTCTTCAGAAAGAGGTTGCTGAAAAATATATAAACGATAAGAAAAATCGAAATTTTCTTGGATGGTGGTTGTCCTTTTATGCTGATTGTCAAAGATTGACTGAGATTAAGGCTGAGCAGTTCTTTCCGGCTCCTAAGGTTGATTCGGAAATAATAGCCATCTATCCTAAAAAGAAATCCTGTTATATGGAGATAGACAAAGAGAGTTATATTAGATTTTTAAAGACGTGTTGGACTCATCCGAAAAGGATGCTTGCAAATAACCTCGGGATTGATAACAAAGTTCTGGGTGATTTTGCTTCAAAACGCGCTCACCAGATTGATCAGAACGGTTTTTTAGAACTGTATAAAATATGGAGTGAATATGAAGAAAAAAAGGGTAAAGAATAACAAGTTAAAAAACGGAGAATTGAAGATTGTACCGCTTGGAGGACTGTCTGAGATAGGCTTGAACTGTACGGCTTTCGAGTATGATGATTCGATTATTGTTGTTGATGCGGGACTTATGTTTCCTGAGGATAGTATGCACGGAGTGGATTATGTTATACCTGATCTATCCTGGCTAACCGAAAATGCCGTAAAGATAAAGGCGTTATTTGTAACACACGGTCATGAAGATCATACCGGTGCAATCCCTTATCTGTTGCAGAGCGTTAATGTCCCTGTTTACGGAACCAGTCTTACGATAGGACTGATAGCCAAGAAGCTTCAGGAGTTTAAAGGACTGGAGCATCGTAAACTTATTACCATAAAACCAAGAGAAAAACTTAAGATAGGGAAATTTTTGATAGAACCGATAAGGGTTACCCACAGCATTATCGATGCGGTTTCCTATGGAATAAAAACTCCCGTCGGAACGGTTTTGATAACAGGAGATTTCAAGATAGATATGACTCCGGTTGGAGAAAAGTTAGATTTCGAGCGGTTCTCAGCATACGGTGCCGAAGGCGTTGATGTGCTGCTTTCCGATTCCACCAACTCATTAAGACCCGGACATACGCCATCCGAGAAACTTGTCGGCAAGGCGTTTGAAAATCTTTTTCCGAAAATAAAAGGGCGGATATTGATTGTTACCTTTGCCTCAAATGTCAACAGGATTCAGCAGGTAGTCGATGTTGCGATCAAAAACGGAAGAAAAATCTGCATTACCGGAAAAAGTATGGTCAAAAACTGCGAGATTGCTGAGGAGCTTGGATATCTCAAGATTCCTAAGGCGAGTATGGTTGGCGTCAAGTCGATAAATGAGTTAGATGATAATAAGATAGCCATAATTACAACCGGTTCTCAGGGAGAACCGATGAGTGTTCTTTCTCGTATTGTCAATGATGAGCATAAAACAATCAAAGCCAGGCATGGTGATACCGTGATAATCTCATCAAATGCGATACCCGGTAATGAAAGATCGGTTGCGGCTGTGGTAAATATGCTTTATAAAAAAGGCGTTGACGTTATTTACGAGGAGAACGCATTTGTTCATGTTTCAGGACATGCCTCCTCTGATGAGCTTAAAATGATGATGAGTATTACAAAGCCAAAAAATTTGTTTCCTGTGCATGGAGAGTATCGGATGAGAGCCAGACTTGCTGAGCTGGCAAGTCAGGTTGGCATAGATGGAAAAAATATAATAATGGCAGATAATGGTGATCTGGTATCACTTAACGGAGAAGGTGAGATAAAGATTCTCGGCAAGGTCAAAACAGGAAGAGTTTTCATAAAGGAGAAGAATCCCTCATCGATAGATCTGAATATCATCAAGCAGAGGAATAAGTTGGCTTCAAACGGTATTGTTTTTATAACAATCAGTGTGGATGATATAAAAGAATCGTTGGCTATCTCAAGTAAAGCCATCGGATTTTTAACTAAAGAGCTGTTTGATGAATTCAAGACTGATATAGAAAACAGGGCTGCCGATAAATATCTTAAGCTGCTTAGAGAAAAGATTGATCTGGAAACCGCCCTTATGAAAATTAACAGGGATATTTCAAAGTTTATATCAAAGAAGACAGGCTTCAGTCCTTTTGTGGAGACGACCGTATTTCATAGATGAAAACCTTAAAGGATGCTCTGTTTGTAATAGCTGCTTTTGCCGCTCTTTTTTTTCAGGCTTCACTTATTGACTATCTGTATCCATCTTCAAACATTACCGGAACAGCTGGAGGGTTGATTGCATTTGTAAGTTTCGGTTTGGCAGGCTATGCTTCGTTGCTTTTTCCTGCAATTCTGTTTATTTGGCTTATCGACTGGAAAATATGTGACAAATTTCAGGGATATCTTATATGGGGTATTATAGGAATAGTGCTTTTATCGGTTTTGATCCGGTCGCATCATCCGGATAGCTATCTGATTATCCATCGCTTTTTCCCATCCGGTTTTCTGGGCAATCTTATCAGCTCAAAACTTGAATCGGTGATAGGATTTTATCCTACAAAGCTGTTTTCAGCAATAATTTTCCTGTTTTGTCTTTATCAATTCAGATATTCAATTCTGCTTTCAAGAATTTTTGATAAGGTTATCTTGAAAATTAAACGGAATAAAAATGATACTGGAGTTTCAGTTGCAAGCTTAGACGGAGCTTTTCCCGGAGCTTATATGAGTGATAAAAGTGATACTTTTGTCAGCACGGAGAAAGATTTTGGATTTGCAGCGGAAAAAAATAAGAAAGAGGAAGTTTCATATGAGATTGTGAACAAAAAGAAACCTGCAACAAACAGGTCCGAACGCCAAGATGATGTATCTGAAGCCGATAAATTGGAAAAAGATGGCAAACAGAAAGGATATCTTTTTCCGGTCAACGATTTTCTTAATAAAAGCGGTGCAACTATTGTTATTGATGAGGAAAAATTAAAGAAGAAAGCGGATATTCTGACTGATAAATTGAAACGTTTTGGAATTGATGGCAGGGTAATGAGCATACACCCGGGTCCGGTAATAACGATGTTCGAATATAAACCGGCTTCAACCGTTAAGATAAGCAAAATTTCCAATCTTGCTGATGATCTTGCAATGGCGATGAGAGCGCTTTCGGTAAGAATTGTTGCGCCTATTCCCGGAAAAGGAGTGATAGGAATCGAGGTGTCAAATCAGAAAAGGGAACTGGTATATCTTTCCGATATCATCGAATCATCTGAGTTTAAAGATTCCGATTCGCCTTTGACAATAGCATTGGGCAAGGATACCGAAGGCTATATCGTTGTTGCGGATCTGGCAAAAATGCCGCATCTTCTAATAGCCGGTTCAACCGGTTCAGGCAAAAGTGTCGGATTGAATGCAATGATTACAAGCATTCTTTACAAGGCAACCCCGGAAGATGTACGATTTTTAATGATTGATCCGAAGGTGCTTGAGCTTTCGGTGTATGATGGTATTCCTCATATGCTTGCTCCGGTTATAACCGATCCGAATATGGCTCAGGTGGCATTGGCCGGTATGGTAAGGAAAATGGATTACAGATATGCAATTATGGCAAAAAAAGGTGTAAAAAATATAATAAGTTACAATGAAATGGTTTCTGATAAGGAAAAATTGCCGTTTCTTGTTGTGGTAATCGATGAGTTGGCGGATTTGATGATGGTTTCAACAAAGAAGGTTGAAATGGCAATAGCGCGTCTTGCTCAGATGGCAAGGGCAGCAGGTATTCATCTTTTGGTTGCAACCCAGCGACCATCGGTGGATGTTCTTACCGGTTTGATAAAGGCTAATTTTCCGGCGCGTATTGCTTTTAAGGTTGCATCCAAGATTGACTCAAGGACTATTATCGATACCTCAGGTGCCGAAAAGCTGCTTGGCAAGGGAGATATGCTTTTTTTGGCTCCCGGGACAAGTGCACCGCAGCGGGTTCACGGGGCATACATATCCGAACATGAAACAGCTAAAGTGGCAGAATTTCTGAGAAAAAACGGTGCGCCGGTTTATGACGAATCGCTTATGAGAATTATCGAATCAGATCAGAGCGAGCAGGAGAATAATAACGGATTTGTAAGCTATGATTCTGAGAACAACGAGGACGATGAATATCAGAAGGCGATAGATACGGTGCTTCAGGATAAGAAAACATCTATTTCCTACCTTCAAAGAAAACTTAGAATTGGTTATAATAAATCTGCAAGATATATTGAACAAATGGAAAAAGATGGTATCATTAGCGCACCTGATCTTCACGGTAGAAGGGAAATCTTATTTAAGAGGAAGTAATGAGAACCGAGGTTTTCAAGTTTGGTGGGTCATCGGTAGGCAGCTTGGAGAAGATCCGCCATGTTGCCGAACTGATAAAAGAGCAGAAAAATAATATTGATAATCTTGTGGTCGTGGTTTCGGCAATGCAGGGCAAAACCGACGAACTTCTTGATATGGCAAAATTTTTTACCGAAACCCCGCAGGAAAGAGAGCTTGATCTTCTTCTTTCATCAGGTGAAAGAATCTCTTCCTCGTTGCTTGCGATTGCTCTTGATTCGCTTGAATGTAGGGCAATTTCAATGACCGGAAGACAGATAGGAATGAAGACCGACAATACCCATACCAGGGCTCGCATTAAATCTATAAGAACCGATAAGATATGGCAAAATTTGAAAAAAGGCAATGTCGTTGTGGTAGCCGGTTTTCAGGGTATTGATGAGTATGGAGATGTTACTACGTTAGGCAGAGGGGGCTCTGATACCTCTGCGGTTGCGATTGCTGCGGCGCTTGAAGCTGACAGATGCGTTATTTACACCGATGTTGCAGGTGTATATACTGCGGACCCGAGAATTGTTAAAAACGCATCAATTCTGAGTGAGATTAGCTATGACGAGATGATGGAGCTTGCCAGTCTGGGGGCTAAGGTTCTCCAGATACGCTCTGTTGAGATGGCAAAGCGTTTCAATGTTGATGTTGTTGTAAAATCAACGTTTGAACCGAATCTTCCCGGCACGGTTGTTTCAAAGGAGGGCGATATGGAAAATAAGGTTGTCTCCGGTGTTACCGGCGATAAAAATCAAGCAAGAATTACACTTTTGGGGGTTGCAGACAAACCGGGTGTTGCCGCGTCGATATTTAAAAAGCTTGCCGATGGTAAGATTGTTGTTGATATGATAGTTCAGAATATAAGTGATAAAGGTTTAACCGATATCTCCTTTACCGTGCCTGCCGATGAAATTGAAAGGGCAAAACAGATTATTTCGCCTCTTGCCGAAGAGCTTAATATTAGCGAGATAAAGGCTGACAAAGATGTTGCAAAGGTTTCTGTTGTTGGGGTTGGAATGAGAAATCATTACGGTGTGGCATCTGATATGTTTAATGTGCTTGCCGGAGAGGGGATAAATATTATTGCCATTACAACAAGCGAAATAAAAATCTCCTGCTTGATTGAAGAGCGCTATTTTGAGCTTGCTTTAAGGGCGCTTCATAATAAATTTATGGGGGAGAAATGATTGAAACCTATGATACGACTTTAAGAGACGGAACGCAATCAGAGGATGTGACATGTCTTGTTGAGGATAAACTTAAGATTACCGAGCTGCTTGATGAGCTTGGAATTGATATAATCGAGGGAGGCTGGCCGGGATCCAATCCCAAAGATGAGGCGTATTTCAGAGATGTAGGCACATTGAAACTATCTCATTCCAAGATAGCTGCATTCGGAAGCACATACAGGGCAAGTATGAGTCCTGAAACCGATCCGATTTTTGAAAAGTTAGTCAAAGCAGAAACGCCCATTGTTACGATTTTCGGAAAATCGTGGGATCTTCACGTTACAAATGCTCTCAATATAGAGCTGGAAAAAAATCTTGAACTGATTTTCGAATCAATACGATATCTGCTGGGCTATACTGACAGGGTTATATATGATGCGGAGCATTTTTTTGATGGCTATATTGCAAATAAAGAGTATGCAATGAAAACGATTCTGGCTGCATCAGAAGCCGGAGCCGATACAATTGTTTTGTGCGAGACAAACGGTGGCAGACTTCCAGGTGAGGTTGGCAAAATTATTGAGGATGTAAAAAAAGCGATAAAGGTAAAAATCGGAACACATGCGCATAATGATTCCGAATGCGCTGTTGC
>JALWSW010000122.1 GCA_027080125.1 Campylobacterales bacterium
ATTGTATCTCCACCGTTAAGATTGCCTGCCATAGTGATATTTTTTGTTACACTGGCAGGGACAGTCATATTTTGAGGTATCTTAATTCCTTTTATAGAGCTTGCCGTATCGATTCGGTGATTACTGTCAGCATACCAGCCTTGAATTATGGCACCTGATGGATCCTCAAAATTGCCTGATGCATCAAATGAAAAATCCCCTGCCCTGCTGTAAACATAATTCTTGCCGTTATCAGAGCTCAGAATGAAAAACCCGTCACCTTGCAAAGCCAGATCGGTGCTCTTGTTTGTAGATTGAATCGACCCTTGAGAAAAGCTGGTTGATACGGTTGCAATGGTATCGCCCAATCCCACCTGGTGAGGATTTCTTCCTCCAATTCCGGTTGCGCTGTCCGGAGATGTTGCGCCTGAGAGCGTATCAGACAGAACATCCACAAAACTCGCCGTTCCGGCTTTAAAGCCCACTGTGTTGATGTTTGAAATATTGTTTCCTATCACATCCATTGCTTCCTGATGCGATTTGATTCCTGCCACCGCACTCCACATTGATCTTGACATTTTTGCCTCCTATCTATCTATTTATCTTTTCAATTGTATTGCCGTTTGAAGCATGGAATCAGCCGTTGTTATCGATTTTGAATCTGCCTGAAAACCGCGTTGCGATGTAAGCATTCTTGTAAGTTCTTCTGATAAATCAACATTGCTGCCTTCCAATTTTCCGGGTAAAACTGTCCCTCTGCCCTGCCCGGATACTCCAATATCAGGAGCTCCGCTATTTTCCGTTTCGGCAAAAAGACTGTTGCCAATTTTTGATAGTCCTTTATTATTTGCAAATTTAGCAACAGCCAGCTTTGCAATCGGAACTGTTTTCCCATTCGAATAAAGCCCATCAATGTTTCCTTCGGCTCCAATCTGAACACTTTTTAGATTACCAGACTGATTACCATCAACATAAAGAAATCCTGTTTCCGAATCGATTGCAAAACTCGTAACGCCGCTTGTCGGATTAGTTTCAAATGCTCCGCTGTCGGTATTCCACAGATTCAGCGTGATTGATTGAGCAGCCCCACCGGTTGATGTATAGCTTATAATCGGAGATTTTGTAGTATTATCCATCGTTCCGTCAGGATTGAAATTAATAGAGCCGGAATTATTGCTAAGCATACCTGAGGTATCTCCAAGAATTGCTTTCCAGTTCCACACACCATCTGAAATATGACGAAAACCGATATTAAGCTGATGTTTATTGCCTGCTATATCATAGAAATATGCATAAATGGTGTGAGTAGCTGCATAAAACGGCTGAGTCGAAACAGACCCGCCGGCAGCGGCAATGCCACTTAGGTCTTCCATTGCAGTATCAAATTTTATATCAGGCTGGTCTCCGGGAACAACAGAAATCGTAACCGGATCTTTTCCTGAATTGTTTATTACAATCTTTCCATCAGTTATCGAAACATCCGATGCCGGATTGCCTGTAGCAGCTGCGTAAGCAGCGCCAATCTTATCGGACAAATCTCCGAGTGTTGTAAAATCGGTTCCATAGACAAGTGTTGTATAGTTGCTTCCACCGTTAAAACTAACTTTTATGTCATCACCTGTAACAACAGGAATTCTTTTGCCGTTTTCATCAAATAAAAAAGAGGCGTCATTTTCAGCCGCAGCAGTACTTTTTTCAATTACCTGATCACCGCTATTTAGGTTTGCGGCAACTCTTATCTGAGATGTCTGGGTTGCAGGAAACAGATGAAAAGCGGAAACATTTATAGGTGACAATGCTCCTGTAGGTAAACCGGTTGCCGAATCAATAGGAATCTCATATCCGTTCTCGGTAGACTCGGCAAGCCACCCCATAACAATATTTCCGTTTCCGTTGACAAGATTTTCATCTGCGTCAAGTGAAAAATCACCTGCTCTTGAATAGAATGTTTTATACGTTCCATCGCTATTGTTTTGTCCTTTAAGAACAAATAGTCCGTCTCCGCTAATTGCAGCTGCGGTTGGATTTGAGCTATTGATAAGTTCCCCTTGCGAGAAATTTGTATCTACCGAGCCTACCTTATCCCCGATTCCAATCTGAGAAGGATCTTCAGAATTTCCCGTTACCTGCTGATATATCATATCATAAAAATTAACGCTGCTTTTTTTAAAACCGATTGAATTAAGATTTGCAAGATTATTGGCAATCGTATCAAGCTCTATCTCTTTCGAAAAAAGTCCGTTTGCTCCTGTATATAACGCACCGATCATTGCGAGCTACCTCCGCTTGTATCATACAGCTTTGTAACATCATTTATATTGAGCGTTGCCCCTGTATTGGTATATAAAACGATGTCGTTTCCAACCTTTCCTATTCCTGTGACAATGCCGGCATCCTTTGTCAAATTCACCGGCTCACCATCAGGACCTGAGGCTACAAAACTTACGCTGTAGGAACCGTCTGAGACCTCGTTGCCGTCATTGTCAAGTCCGTTCCACACAAAGCTATGCTCTCCCTTTGATACATTGCCCAGATTCTGATTTTCCACCACATTGTTGTTTTTGTCGGTTATTATGGCCGTTACATTTGCGCTATCGCTAAGGTTGAAGTGTACCGGTGTAGCTTTGCCTGAATTAAGCCTTATCGATTGAGAAGAGCTCGCAACGCGCTTGCCTATCATATTTGAAGCTGTAACAAACGATTTCTTTTCATCTGTTGATGTAAGATTTTCTATTGCGCTGTTGATATTGGTCAGCTGCTCCAGCGAACTGAACTGAGCATTCTCAGCAATAAACTGTTTATCATCAAGCGGATTTGTAGGATCCTGATTTTTCAATTGAACAATAAGAAGTTTGAGAAAATCATCTTTACCTAACACTGATTTGGGGTTTATAGTTTTTTTGTTCTTCAGAGCTTCTGAAGACAAACTGTTGTCAACAGCAGATACATTCATTTTTGCCTCCTATATCCATAAATTTATCATATTGCGATAATATTCGTTTCTGCGAAAATGCTGATTTTTACCATTTTGCCCGAACTGCTCACTCCCGCTCCCGGCTCCGGCATTATCCGTGTTTGCCATATTTTGGTTATTGTCATTGTTCCAGTTTGAGAAATTGCCATTATTATTTGTCATGCTATGCGCAGATTCGGAAGAAGCTGCCGGCAATGCGGAAACCACAATCTTGGCAACCGAGATACTGTTTTTTGACAGATGATTTTTCAGATCACCGGCTATACTTTTTATCAGATTAGCAGTTGAAGCGTTTGCCGCGTTAAGCCTCAGGACAAGTCCTCCGCCGCTCATTGACAGTTTCAAAAACACCCTACCCAAACTGGGAGGATAAAGATTGACAGACAACGTCGGAGTCTGAGGATAGAACTTCATTGAAAATAATAATGAATCGCTTAACTGAGCCTTGATATTTGCATTAAACGCAGCGCTTGAAGACAAGCTATGATTCAGATTATTGATGCCAATTAAATTATCAATCTTGCCAATATCATTTGATAATATCATAAAATCGTCAGCCTGAGTCTTTTTCGTCGCCTCTATAGGAGAAGCAGGCTTATTGTCGAGCTGTCTTATATACAAATTTTTCTCAACTTCTGTTTTTTGAATTGACAATGACTTTGCAGATTTTGGGGAAGCAGACAAAGAGCTAACGGTTGAATCTATCTTGCTGCTTGCTGCGGCTTTTGTCATACTTTTATGAGTTTTGCCTGATCTGTTCTTTATTTTTGACGGCGAATCGCTGCCAGCGACAGAAAGTTTCAACTTTCTATCCATATTAGCAGATCCATTTAAGCTATATTTATGAAATTCTTCGGAAGAGCGGCTAAAACCGGAGCGTTCACTTTTAACAGAATTTGCGTCAGAGCGAACGGCAACGTTTGTATGATTATTTTCTACAGGCAATTTAACCGAGCTACTGTTTTCGTGCACATCTTTAAAAGCAATTTTTGAGGAATATTTGATACCATTCTTATGTGATTCGGTTTTTCCGACAATAGTCTTTTGGCTGATTACGTCAGATCTTTTTTTGTTAGAAATTTTTAACTTTTCCAAGACTGCTTCGGATTTGTCTTTTGATAATATCTTAAAAGAGATAACTTTATCGACTTTCGGTTCTTTTATTTTAAAAGCTCCATTTGCGTTAACCGGAACTTTTTCGGTCTTTAATGCAATTTCTTTAGGATCAGCTTTGGCAAGCAAAGCATTAATCTGTTTGCCATCCGGTTTGTTTTGACCATCAAACAGTTTCAAACGACTATTAGAGGAAAGTTTTGTTTTTGAATTTGTAACCTTTGCTTTTTGTTTGCCTAATAATATCCCATGATTGGATTCGGTATGCTTTAAAGTAACATCTTCATAAGCATATTTCAGAGTTTTTGAAACCCGTATCATGTCTTTTGTATTTTTCCTGTTTTGCCTATCATGCAATCTGGCAGCGCTAACTTTTCTCTCAGTATCAAAATTAAGTTTATTAGGCAAATCTAATTTGACGGTTTTATGATTAGCCTTAAAAACTATCCGCTTGGCACTCTCTTTCGGATGTTGTAAAACTTTTGTTTCCAAATCTTTCGATAATATTTTATCGGAAAAAACAGATTGCTCGGTTTTTGATGTTTTTGTTTTTGAGATCGACATCTCCTTCGGCACCTTTACAAAAAATACTCCGACTGAAGAATTGTTGTGAAAAATTTTCCCTTTCTCTGCTTTTTTTGCTCCTTTTACCTTTTTGCTCTCAGAGCCAAGTGATTCAACCGCTTCAATCTTCTTTTTGCTCTGCATAGCATCAATAAATTGGCTAAAAAGAGGAGTTTTCCTGCCGTTTTTCTGTTTTAAGAGGGCGTTTGAGCCTGATTTACTCTTGGTTTTTCCGCTCTTTTCAGTCAAAGTTTGAACAATCTGCATAGTTTTCATACAATCATTTTAAGCAATTACCATTCCAACTGAACACATCGGATTAAACACGGCGCTCTTTACATATATTCAATTCATATTATAATAGTATAAAAATATGGAGGTGTTTTATGATAGATTATGAAAAAGACCCGGTTTTGATTCGAGGAACAGAAGACATCTGGTGGGTTGGTTTCGGCGACAAAAAGGTCGGATTTGCAAACAATCCGTATCTTATTATAGACGAAGACGAGGCAATGCTTATAGATCCGGGACCAAGGGGAAGATTCTATAAAATTGTTCACAACAAGGTTGCAAAAGCGCTAAAAGGAGATTTTGAAAAGATAAAATATATGGCTGTTCAGCATGAAGACCCTGATCTATGCGCTTCATTGCCACTTTTTGCACAGATTGTCGATGAAAATGTCAAGCTCTACGTTCAGACAAGAACGGCAGCCTTTATGCCTTATTTTGAATATGAAGGAGCAATGGTTACCATTGAGGACGGCGATAAAATGAGCTTCAAAAGCGGAAGAGAGTTGACCTTTATCACCACCCCATATGTGCATTTTGCAGGGTCAAACGTTATATACGATAGCAAAACAAAGACGCTCTTCTCAAGCGATATTTTCGGTGCTTTCAGCGTCGACTGGAATCTTTATGCAAATGAATATTACCTCGAGGCTATGAAGGCATTCGGAGAACCATATTTTGGCGATCATAGATCGGTGGCAAGCGCTATGGAAAAGTTTGAAAAATTGGACATTGAGCGGATCTGCCCCCAGCACGGTTCAATAATAGACGGCAAGGAAAATGTCAAAAACGCAATCGAGGTCGTAAAAGAGATGACCGTCGGTCAGTGGGTATAGGAGAGTATTATGGATATGAAGCAATTTATAGAACTGGTTGCCAAGAGAGGATACGGAATTTACGGAAAAGAAACCATTGAAAAAATGGCAAAAGATGCCGGAATTTCTTTAAGTCCAACAGGTGTAGCAATTTCTGGAAACGTGGAAGCAGCCGCTAGAAAATTTTTTGATGCCTACAGCAAAACAACACCTGTTGCTGCAATGAACCTAAAAATGATGGCTAAGATGCATAATATTAAATTATAGGACATCATAGTCGTTCGAGAAGTGGAAGCAATGAAAAAATTTCATAGATAGGCAATAGATGTTGGTTTATTGGCATTAGGAGTAAGAGGATCTCCCGGTATTATGAAATATCTCAAAAAATAACAGCATAAAAAAACCTTTGACTAAACAGAAATATCTGAAAAAATAGGAAAAATATTTACATAAATAGCGAGGTAAAATGAATATTCTGATTACAGGAGCAGCGGGATATATAGGATCTCATGTTGCAAAACAAATTATAGAATACACCGATTACAATTTGACGATAATCGATAATCTGTCCACCGGAAAAAAAGAAACGATATTGGCGCTACAAAATATCTTGAAAAACAAAGAATCTGGTACTCAAAAGATGGAGTTTATCAAAGAGGATCTTTGCAATTTCAAAGCTATTGAAAAAATTTTTGCAGATGGCGGATTTGATGCACTTATTCACTTTGCCGCAAGCATCGTTGTGCCTGAATCGGTTCTGAATCCGTTGAAATATTATATGAATAACACCCTAAACACAATAAATATTGTAAATTTGTGCAACAAATATGATGTGGGCAAAATGGTTTTCTCATCTACCGCTGCTGTTTACGGAGAACCTAAAACAATACCGGTTAACGAAGATGCGCATCTTGCCCCGATAAATCCTTATGGCTGGAGCAAATTAATGAGTGAGCAGGTAATTTGTGATACAGCAAAAGCTAACAAAAATTTCAAATATATAATATTTAGATATTTTAACGTCGCAGGAGCCGATCTTGAAAACCGTATCGGACAGAGTTTCCCGAACGCAACTCATCTTATCAAGGTTGCTGCTCAGACGGCAATCGGCAAACGAAAGCAGATTGCAATATACGGCAATAATTATAACACTAAAGACGGCACATGCGTAAGAGATTATATTCATGTCGATGATCTGGCTTTTGCTCATATTATGGGTCTTGAATATTTAAAGGAATTTGACAGCGATATTTTTAATGTTGGCTATGGCAAAGGATACAGTGTGAAAGAGGTGATTGATACGATGAAAACGGTAAGCGGGGTTGATTTTAAGGTAATTTATGAGGATAGACGCGCCGGTGATCCCGCTCAATTGGTCTCTGATAATAGAAAAATCATCAATGCATATGCAAAATTGAAACGATTCGGACTAAAGAAGATGTTTCCAAGGCTTTTTCGATACGACAATCTCGAACTGATTTGCAAAACAGCCCTAGCTTGGGAAAAAAACTACAGTCTCTAAGATGACTTGGAAGCTAAATTTTCAGGTTTGCAGGTTGGATCAGAGCAACGAATCATATCAGCCTTGATTGTTTTGTCATCATTAAGAGATTCCTTTATAAGTTTTATAAATTCAAGATTAAAATCATTTATCCTTTCTTCGGTAAGAAAATAGAATCTCCATGAGCCTTCCCTTTTGCTGTCCACAAGCCCGGCAACCCGCAGCATGGCAAGATTTTTTGAAACCGTTGGTTGACCGATATTCAAAACAGCGGTTATCTGGCATACGCAAAGCGGACCGTTTTGGAGCAATTTGAGCATCCTCAGCCTTGTTTCATCCGAAATTGCTTTTGCAAGCAGAATAAAATCTCTCATAACATAAAAGTATATTATTTCTTTACAATATGTCAAGAAAAACTGGCTCAGAGCTTGAAAATTATCAATTAATTACTATTTTTATATTATTACCTGATCTTTAGGAATGGGAAAAGGGGGTTAAACTGTTTGAAACGGTCGAAAAAAAGTTGGAAAAGACAAACAAAACAGGAGAATTTATGATGAAAAATTTAGGAAAATTTGCCTTGCTGATTGCATTAGTTGCTTTTATCGCTCTTTCTTCAGCTTGGGCAAGCGAAGCAAAGGGGAAAGCGTCAATGATGAAAAAACCGTTCGGAACTGCTGCTGATGTTGCTTATGCAAATAATCTATGGAACAAAATGGAACAATTGGGCTACAACTCCACACCGTCGGTTCTGTTTACCGGACCTCCTCCTCATGGACAGGTAATCGAGGTTCTTGAAGGCAAAATCAATGGCAAAAGAATTATCGTCAAACGCAACTATTACGGAAAAGGAATAACACCTAACGCCGTAAAGGCAAACCGCTCAAAATATCTTAAGGCAATCACGATTATGGCAAAACGCAGCGGATATGATCCTGAGGACAAAAACTGGTTCTGGGTAAAATATAAGCCCAACGGCACAATCTTTAAAAACAAAAAAGGAATGCCTCTGGCAGGCAGAGTGGCAAAGGGAATGAAGACTGGATGTATAGCTTGTCACAGTTTGGCTCCTTCAGGAGATATGATTTATATACACGATAAGAAATTAATAAAATTTATCGATTAATCCTAACAAGTCTGTCGTTTATTAAAAAATAAAAGCGGATCATTAACCATCTTTAGTTGCCTGTTCAACAAGAAAACCAAGATAGGTTAAGATCTGTTTTTTCTCAAATCGAGATTACAGGCTCTTTACCTGCGGCTCTGTTTGCAATTATCTATGCTGGTTGGACTGTAATTTTTTGAGCATCTCAGGCTTGTATCGTACAACCCTATTTCTACCGCTGTTTTTAGCGTGATAAAGTGCCGCATCAGCACATTTGATTGACTCAGCCAGTGCATCTGCGTCATCGGGGAAAAAGCTTACCCCTATCGAAATTGTGCCGCTTATCTGCTTTCTTCCAACCTGAATTTTTTGCTCGGAAAAGATTGTCCTCAAATTTTCTGCAATTTTCATAGTATACTCCGGTGTACTCTCATACATAAGAACAACAAACTCCTCACCTCCGTATCTGGCGGCAATATCGCTTTCGCGAATCGAATTTCTAATTGTTTTGCCAATCAGCTCAATTACCTTATCTCCAACCTCATGCCCATATGTATCGTTTACCTTTTTGAAAAAATCAATATCAATCATCATTACTCCGTAACGATTTTGATGACGCGCAGATTGAGTATTTATTTTTTCTACGAATTCATCCAGGAAGTTACGGTTATAAAGCCCTGAAAGATTATCGCGTATAGAGCGTTCTTTAAGCTCCCGCATTAAAAGTTTGCTGCCTATAATCGGTTTTGCATTTTCAAGATAATATTTGAGTGTGGAAATCTTTTCTTCAATATTATCCAGTTTTTCCTTATCATTATTTAGCAATATTATAACAATTTCATATCTGTCGGTAATTGTATAAGGCAAGCAGCAATAATATTTAAAACTTCCACAATAATTGGGACAGATTTCAGGAAACTGCTCGGAAAGAACATAATTATGGGTTCTGCAGGCACGACATTCCTGGGCATTTTCCACCGCTATATCTTTGCAAACCTGAGTATTAACAGACGCATAGCCAATGGATAAACAGTTTTGCTTGTGATCAACACTACAAACCACAAGCTCATCCGGAGAAACTATTTCGCGGGTTACCTCTGCAATACGTTTATAGATCTGCTCTAATGTTGCATCAAGTTCAATTGCGCGTTTAAATTGGCTAACACGGGAAAGCATATCTATTGTATAATATGCCTTTTCCAGCGGGTCAACGCAACTTTGACCCACACCGCCAAGCAGAATCGCAAGTTTACTCTCGATGTTGCCAAGTGTATTGCTAAATTTTTCCAGCAAGAGATTATAATATTTAGCAATAACGTTCACATCTTTTGTTTTAATTTTAGTACCTATGCGCAAACTAAAATTTCCTTTTCTGGCACTAATCAGAGATCGCTCAAGATTTTTAAAGAATGTTAAATACGGATTAAAAAAAATTTTTGCAAACAAAAGAGCAATCAATATAAACAATAATGTAATAAATGCGATTTTTGCAAGGGTCTTAGCATCCTGTTTGTTTACAGCGCTTATATTATATACAACGCTTATTGCGCCAAGAACAGCTCCCTGTTTTACATTATGGCATTTCAAACAGTCAGGATCGCCGAATGCAGAAGCGATATAGGGAATTGTAACTCGTATAAACGTTTTTCCTTTTTTTTCATAAATCCTGGTTGCCATTTTACCTGTTGCAAGGACATTTTTATCAATGGAATCACGCGGTTGTTCAATATCGTATCCCCTGCCAAACTGCTTGGCTACATATTTGCTTCTGGCAACCCATAGCTGCTTGATGCCTTTGGTATGCGATATAGAGTGCAGAAAGATAATACGTTTGTCCATTGTGCCGCTAACCATATGCGCCGTTAGTCCATCCCGGACAATCTCAGCTATTAAGCGCGTTTTTTCTATAATTCTGTTTTTGGAATAATTTTTAAAATAGAACATCGTATTAATCATAATGGCGACCGAAAAACCAACAAGAATTGTAACCGTAAAAACAAAAATTCTGGATTTAGTATTCATAATCAAAGAAAAGCTAATAGTTGCGGATATACAACAAATTTTTAGATTTCATTAAGCATGCAAAGAGATTAAGTTTTAAAAATTTCATACCTTTAATAATATCAAAAATTTTATATTGTCAAGGTTGCTTTATTTTATAAAGACTCACACATACATCTGCATTGCAAACAAAAATGAAAATGCTTTTGATTTTTGAATCATTAAGGATACGCAGATTTATTAAAAACCAAAACGGCAAAAAAGCAACCATCGTTCCATTTATAAGCCTCTCAGATAATTAAGAACACTACAGGTTTGAGTCTTGCTTATTTGGCTCTGTACTTTCCAATCAGCCTTCTTTTTAACGACGTTTTTGCTATCTCTTTCCTGATCTTCTCTTTTTTTCTCTGAACTTTCGCCTGCAACACATCTATTTTGCCGCGTATATCTTTTAGTTTTTCTATATCAACCTCGCTATTTTCCATCATATCTTTTTCCAAGGAAGATATTTTCTCACTCAGCTCCGAATAATTTTCATCAGCCAGCAGTTGTTCACAAAAATCTATTACCTCGGATAGATTATCTTGATTATAATTCACCAATCAACTATATATTGTCATTCCAGATGCGATGCACCTGAGAAAGATATCGCTCGACAACTTTTATATCTTCGATATTCTTTTTTCTAAAACCTTCAAGCAGCTTATTGCTCAGCCAGGCATAAAGAGCGCTTAAATATTCAACGGTTTCCTTATCGCTGTTTTTATCAAGACTATTGCTTAAAGCAGAAAGTATCTCAACGGTTTTGTTTATATTGTCCGCAGCATTCAAGCCGTTGCCGCTCTCAAGTTTTGTTCTTGCTTCCGCTGTTTCCTTTAATGCGGCACCAAAAAGAAGTGAAACAATCTGTTTAGGGTCATTGACGCTTCCGTAAAGCGTTTTGTTATAACGTTTGTATGCTTGTGAAATAGTCATATCCTCTCCTTATTCCTTTTTATCAACAATAATTCCTATCATCTCTCTCATATTCTCTTCAAGACGCATCATCTCTTTTGAAGGTATCTGACCTATAACTGTTCCGGTTTTTGCATCTATTACCTTTACGTAAAGCTCGCCCAATTTGTCAGAAAATGAAAACTGCACCTTTTCCGATAACATGCCCGAATTGTTCATCTTATTTAAGATATTTTTTAACCTCTTAAGGTCAACATGCCTACCAGAACCGGAATGGTTGGTTTTTCTTAAAACTTCGGCTCCGGTCTTTGACAAGCTAACTCTGACTGCAGGAGCATCAACGGATTTTGCGATGTTCTGCGTCAACGAAAGCTGTTGAGATGTTCCTATTTTTACTGACATTTTATCATCCGTTAGATTTTGTAAAGCTGTTTATCTGCATAGTTAAATAGTTCCCTATGCTTTTTAATTTTCCCAATACGGTGTCAAGATTTGAAAACTGCAGTTCCAGAAGCGATTTTTGCTGAGCTAAAAAACTTTCGGTTTGGCTTATTTGTTTATTAAGATCACTTTTTTCCGTATCAAATAGTGTTGTTTCAGAATCTATCGGACCGGTAGCTGAGCTCACATAGTTAAGAACCGTTGAAAGATGACCGAAAAAACTATCGGAACTGCTGGAACCATCCCCGACAAGCAACTGTTTTACATCATCTCTGTTTGAAACAAGCTCAGCATCCAGTTTCGAAGAATCAAAGGATAATGTTCCATCATCATTTCTTGTAATACCTATATCACTCAGAGAGTGCAGTGAGCCCGCAGCATTATATAAAAGGAAAGGCTGCTCCACCCTATTGAAGATATCTTTTATATTAAAATCAGACATCAATATGCCCTGCTGTTTTGGATCATCAGAATAATGAACCGCATTATCGTAGGTTTTCTTGAAATCATTATAGCTTTTTACTATATCCTGTATTGCCGAGGATATTTTGGAATCATCATGAGAAACCGTTATAGTTGCAGAACCGATAGCTGAAATATCAAACTGCAAGCCTGATATAAGATCGTTTACATTATTTGATGACTTCGTTACCGACAAACCGTTGATAGTCATTGAAAGGTCGGAGGCTGATTGCGTTTTGGTAAAACTCAAACCTGTGGGAGTACTGCTGATTGTCAAGGTGTTGGCAGTACCGGAAGGAGCCGAAAGCTGTATGACATAAGGATTTGACGCCGCTCCGGTATTAATAAGCGTAGCGGTAGCCCCGCTATTTAATCCGTTTATCGCTGCAACCAGTTCGGAAGGCGTCGAAGGTTTGGATGAATCGTTTGTGTCCGAATCGGTTGCAATGCTGTAGGTTGAACCCCCGCCAATACTAAAGCTAAACGTTCCGGCCGAAAGCGGAGTTGTATCGGAGGCAAATCCGTTTGATTGCCACTGTTCGGCTTGTGCTAATGTTGTTATGTTCAGATCATAGGTTGCTGATGTAACCGAACCGCTTATTGAAGCAGAGGCAATAGTTGAATCGCTGCTTGAGGTTTTAAAATTATCAAATGCCGAGACAAGCCCGCTAAGGGAACCGCTAAGGCTGCTCAGCTTAGTTGATATACTATCATAAGCGTTCTTTTTTGCATCAATATTGACAAGTTGAGCTTGCATTCTTGTTATCGGCAACTGATCTACCTTTGAAAGCTTATCCAACATTCCTTGCAGATCCAGCCCGGATCCGATCCCCAAGCTCGTTATCGTTCCAAGTGTCATAATTGCCTCCTTCCACTCCCTATAGCTATTATCGGCAACTTTTTAAAATTCTTTAAAAATTTTTTTAACTTTTTTCTCATCCAAACATATTCTTCATATCTTACTTAAAATAATTGAAAAGATTAAGCTGATTTATCTGAGCCATACTTGATAATGTTGCCTGCATCACAACCTGAAGCTGCTTATACTGAGATATCACAGAAGCATAATCGGCATCCATAAGGGAAGACTTTTCCTTTTTATCGGAAATCGTTATGGTTGCAATACGGTTTTTTTGCGCTTGGGCTCTGTTTGTAAGGCTGCCTATCTTGGAAAGACTGCTTTCCAGTTGAGGAAGGTATTTGTCTATCAATCCTATGGAAGACTGAACTTTGTTTGCAAGATTAACGCTAAAGCTATCGTTGGATGACAATGATCCTGCCGATAAATTTGAAAACGAAATATCAACGCCATGAGGAAGATGCAGGATCTCTCCGTCGCTATATGCCGTAGAGGTAGTATAAAGCGTATTGCCGTTTTTATCTTTTACGGTTGTTGCGCCTGAGGTAAAATCAATTGTTGCTACAGGATTATTTTTGCTGTCGGTTACCTTTATTGTCGTTGTGCCTGAGACAGGAGGAATCTTTGTGCCTGAGGCAACGGAAAATGTCCATTTATCATCGATTGCTCCATCGTAAATGCCATCGGCTTTTACCTTAACCGTAGATGCGCCCGACCAATCCGAAGCCGTTCCCACCACTCCTTCTGTGTTACCGGAACTCAATGCATCTTTAAGGTCGCTGCCAATTCTGAACAGATCATAACCGCTTCCGGTTTTCTCCGTTTGAAAATTACCAAAAAGAATCCTGCTGGCTGAATCGGTAAACTGAAAGTCAAATTGACTCTTTCCGCCTCTTTTGTCAGATAAAATGATCTTGCCGTCCTTGAAATCTGCAATAACGCTTCCGCCGTAACTTTTTTCTATCGCCTTTAACAGGTCAGAAACGGTTGAGGAAGAATCCAATCCGTTAGAAACAGAAGATGCAATATCCAGACCGGTATGATCTTTACCGGAAAAACTAATTGTCGAAGGATCGGCAATTGCATTATTCCCGAACCTCAAATCAGTAATTTTTGTATCTTTAGTGGCAGTATTTCCTGTTGAATCATCGATAAGCGTATTAAATGAACCCAATGTCTGCTTAACCGGCTTGAATGTATCGGCTCCTGTTACCGTAAATGGAAGATTCATTCCTTTGCCTATGGCAGCCTGCATTAGAGTGTCGTTGCCCTGATAGAGAAAATCACCACCTTTGTCATAGTTGAACGTTATCGAAAAATCTGCCGTCGGAGCAGAAGATGTGACAAGTTTCACGCCAAGCCCGGTATCATAATTTAAAGGTTTCGTTTTCTCAACAACAGCGCTTGTGGCAAGATCGTTGTGATCGGTCATCGAAGTATCTCTGCCATCAGAATCAATATTAATCGTATTGCCGTCCGAATCGGTAAGTGAAATTGTTGAAGTAGCGCTATTGTAGGAGATTGTATATTGACCGCCCTCAAGCTGATAGAGATCGGCAAACTGTTTTGAAACCGAAACCGCAGCCCCAGTAGGCAACGTTCCAGCAGAGGAAACAAATACTGCTGATTTCGCCTTTGAGACAATTGCAGGCTTATCGCTTTTTGTTCCAGAAAAAATATATTTTCCTTCAAAACTTGAGTTTGCAATATTTTTTAATGACAGCAGATCTTGATATACATTATCAGCAAGCGCATTATAACTGTCAGCATCATTGATGCCGTTTGCGCCTGTTATAGCCAAATTTTTTATCTTAACAAGCTCATCTCTTGCATTCTGTATGGAATTATCGGCAACATTAAGATGAGCTATAATTGCATCTATATTTTTGCTATAATTATCAAACACGCCAATATCGGTGGATATGCTAAGCGCCTGAGATAGGGCTATTGGATCTGAAGATGGCGAAAGCAGTTTTCTTCCGGTTGCAAGCTGATCATTAACATTGCTTATATTGCTGTCTATTTTATCTATATTGTTTATAAAATTGTTATATATCAGTCGCTCGGTTACTCTCATCTTATCATACCTATAACTGTATCGGTAAGATTATCGATAACGGTGATAAATCGTGCAGATGCACTAAATGCCTTTTGAAACTTCATAAGTTTTGCAGCCTCTTCATTCAAAGAGACTCCGCTTTCAGATTCTCTCTCCTTTTCTATCTGATCGGTCAAAGCCTTCTGATTATCGGTCAGCGACTTGTAATTTTTAACATCCATACCAATGTCGCTCACAATATTGTTATAAAGCTCATTTATCGAAGCCGTGCCGTTTTTTAGCACTCGCTCGGTCGCAAGAGCACCTATAGCAGTTGCGTTTTGCCCGTCTCCGGCATTATCGGTCAATCCCGCTGCAATCTTGGAAGAATCGTTCAAAATAGTTGAGTTCAATCTAATGTTATTTGCTCGGTCTCCGGCAAAAAACGTGCCCAGACCTACAGATGCCAAAAATCCGGTATCATCATTGGTCAAAAAAAATTTCTTTCCGGCATCTGCCTGGATTACCAGATGATTATCACCATCAATATACGCTGTAATTCCGTTTACACTGCTTATCTTATCCTTTATAGATTTGAAGGTCGCATTTGCATCGATTGTTATGGTATCTGTAGAACGATTACCGTTTTGATCGGTCACCACTACATCAAAACTGCCCTTTTGTATCGTGATAGGCAAACTATAACTTGAAGAAAAAACCGAATCATCAGCAGTTATCCTGTTTACGCTTGCAAGAGAGGAATATCCGGTCAGCCCCATGCCTTTGGTATGGATAAGATTAACCTGATCAATCAGCCCTTTTGCCACCTCATCAAGCTTTACTCTGTATTGAGAAACCGTATCCTGCATAGCAAACAGAGCCGAAACCGTTCCGCTGGAAGCATCTTTGACGCTTTGAGTAATATCGGTAAGCGACCCGCCGGAATTTATAAAAAACAGCTTGTTCCTTTTTCCTGTTTGAACCGTTTTCAAAAGATGAAACTGTTTGCCGCTTACAACATTCATCCCGCCTATTTGAACTGAAAACTCCGATTGCCCCACCGAACCGTATGATGTCTCAAAGGTTTGAATAGGAACAATTTCTGAAAGCTGCTTTATCAATTCATTACGCCTGTCGCGTAAACCGTTTGCATTGTCAATTCCGCCAAGCTCAGCATGCGCAATCTCATCATTTACGTTTGCTATGTTTTTAATTAAAAGATTGGCTTTATCGATATTTTGCGACAACTCCTCATCGTTTTGCTTTTGCATATCGGACAGATTTCCGTCTATCTGCTTGAACTCTATTGACAATCGATTTGCGGCACGAATAACATTTTGTCTTGAAGCCGCAGATGAAGGATTAGTCGAAAGGGTTTGCCAAGCACCAAAAAAACTATTCAGCGCATCGCTCAAGCCTGTACCTGCAGGTTCATTGAATAATGTTTCCACCCTGGCTAACAGTTCCGATGCGCTTTTGTAATATGAGGTTAGTGAATCAGATGCCCTTAAACGTTTTTCCAAAAGATCATTTCTTGAAGATCTGATTGCAGATATGCTGACGCCTCTGCCTCTTGTTCCCGGAACATCCAAAGCCGGAAACGCCTCGGTCAAATCAACCGTTTGCCTGCTATATCCGGGCGTATTGGCATTGGCAATATTGTTTTGGGTTGTATTAAGGGCAGTCTGAGCCGCATTCAAACCGCTTAAACCAATTGAAAGCCCGTCAAACAACCCGCCCATGCTTATGCTCTCATCGAAATTGTTTTGAGAGTGTTCAAAGACACGTTTTTCCCTTTCTGATTGTATAGGCTGCCCTGGATTCTTAAAACAGTGTTATAAAATTGTACACCGTCTGATAGCATCTCCATGAAATTTTTTGAAACTTTGTTGTAAAGCAAAATCTTTTTCTTTAAAACTGAGAGATCTTTGCTATATAGCTCTTTATCAAGAATATCGCCTGATTCTTGTTCGTCAGCTTTGAGTGTTTTAAGATACGAAACCGAATTGGCAAGTTCGTTTTTTGCCAACTCTATCCTTGAATAATCTATATCCTCGCCCGAGATAATTTTTTTTTCAGCTTCGTATAAGAATTTAATAAGTCTATCATATATAAAACCGATATTTCGGAGTGTATCTCTGATTTTTTCTTTCACCTACAGCTCCAGCATCAGTTTTGCTATCTTTTCCGTATTGACATTATAACGTCCGTTTTGTACCGCCTCTTTTATACGGTCGATACGTAAATCAAAATTCTTATTTTCGCCATCAATTGATCTGGCTGCCATTGCAAATGAAGATATCTCTATCTTATCAGCAGCAACACCTGATTCTTTTTCAACCGGAGCCGACGAGCTCTTCTGCCCGGATTTTTCCGGTTTTATCTTTTCGTTCTTTAAATATTTGGATGTTATAGTCCCGAATTCGGTTATCTTCATAGTATTGCCTCCGCTGTTTGTAAAAACATTATCTTTCCTATACTTTTAATCGGCAGTTTTTTCAAATACTTTAATAGCCTCAAACGCAATATCTGTCCATACTTATTGTAACAACCTCGTCAGCTTTGGCAAAGCAGAATAAGCTGACTTTACAGATTTTACCGATTTCATCCCCCAATGCACTCTTTTCCCGCCGCTTATATTTAATTTAGACAAATTATCGCCACTTGTAAAACTTTTTACAATAAGTTTGGCTATTCCAAGACCACCATCACGCGCCATAAGATTAGCCAATGAATCAATCCACATCGATCTGTAGATAGAGTTTTCGGTGCTTTTTTTCAGCAACGGATCCGAAGGAATCATTTTTTTTATTATATCGCGCATAAATATCGCCTCAAACTTTACGGCAGCATTCTTTAGCTGTTTATACTGTTTTTTATTGAGATCTATTTGATGCGTGACAGAATTTATCATCATATAATCTCCAGTTTTGCCTCAAGCGCACCCGCAGCAGATATTGCCTGAAATATAGCAATCATATCTCGCGGAGTTGCTCCCATTGCATTAAGCGCTTTCACAAGATCGGCAACAGTGGATTGACCAAGTCTGAAGAAATGACCCTTCTGCTCGGTTACCTTTACCGATTTTTTGGATATTTTTGCCGTTTTGCCTTTTGCGAAAGGCTGCGGTTGAGACACCTCTGTTTGATTGGTTATTGTCACAGTCAGTGAACCTTGAGAAACGGCAACAGGCAATATCCTCACGTCACCTCCGATTACTATCGTTCCTGTTTTCTCATCGATAACAACCTTTGCAGACATATGCTTGGTTACATCTATATTTTCAATCCTGCTTATAAACGCAACCGGATTATCACGATATGTATCCGGAATTTTCACAATTACACTTTCTGGACTTTTCGCTTTTGCTATAATAGTGCCAAAATTGCTGTTTATGGCGCTGGCAACATTGTTTGATGTTGTAAAATCCGGCCTGTCCATAAGTATATCGATAGTTCCGTCTCCGCTTACCATACTGCTTGGAACAGCCCGTTCAACAATCGCTCCTGAAGGAACTCTGCCTGCGGTAGCATGATTTTTTTGCGATGAACCTGAGGAACCGCCGACATTATAGCCTCCTATCGAAACCGCCCCTTGGGCAACCGCATAAACCTTTCCGTTGGCAGCTTTCAGCGGTGTTTGAAGAAGCGTTCCTCCTTGCAAACTTTTTGCATCACCGATTGAGGAAACCGTTACATCAATCTTTTGACCGTTTTGTGCAAACGGAGGCAGTGTGGCACTTACCATTACAGCGGCAACATTTTTGGGCTGAAGAGCTGCAATATCGGTATCCGAAAGTGTAACACCCATCTTTCTGAGCATATTGGCAACCGTATAAAGCGTAAATTTTGAGTTGGTCCCGTCACCGGTTCCCTGCAATCCCACGACAAGACCGTAGCCTACAAGCTGATTGCTTCTTGTTCCTTTTACAGAGCTTATGCTTCCGATTTTTATAGCATAGCTTAGGTTTGCACCAAACAAACTTATGCTAAAAAGGAAGAATAGCGTCAAGTATGCTTGCCAAAAAACCTTTTTTGGTGCCATTTGTTATCACTCCTTTTCCATCATAGGTAACGATTTCATCTGCAATATACTCTGAACCAATGCTGTTATTGCTTGTAATATCAACGCCTCTTATCAATCCCGAGACAATCAATGTATGCGTTTCGCCATCGGAATGAACAATCTTTCTGCCCTGAATTTTATAGATACCGTTTGGCAAAACCTCAACGATACGAGCCTCAATCTTTGCCGAAAGAGCGCTCGTCCTGCTGTTTTTGGCTGCGCCTTTAAAAGCTGAACTGCTGCCCAAATCGAGAAGATTGTTGCTATCACCTGACTTTGGAACCGAATAGCCTTTATATATCCCGGACGGATTTACATCAGTTGCTCGCCATATTCTCGACTCTGCTCCGAAAAGCTTTTTCAATGTTAAGCCACTATCATATTTTTTGGAGTTTTCAAGTTTTGCATCATTAAGAGAGGATGCGGACTCATCAACGACTATTGTTACAAGATCGCCAACCTCGTGCGCTTTGGTGTCGCTGAAAAGCGAACCGGAATTACTATACAACGAGCCGCTTTGGTTTTCGGATTTTTTTACGGTAATATTTTGAGGTGTATTCAATCGGTTATTTACGACATTATTAAAGCTTGACGGCTGCCTTGCCGAACAGCCTGCTGATAATATCAGCAGCGATACAAAAATCGGTCTAAATTTCATCTCATACCTCCCGTATTGCTCATTAACAAGCAAAAATAGTTCCAAGATATTTTCTGAAATGTAGCAGCTACGAATAGTTTCATTATTTTATAAACAGTCGCCAAAGCGCCTAATCGTTGAGACTGACTTGCTTGATTAAGTTTGTCTGAAACGGCAAAAAGTTGCCACAAGCATCAAAGGCACACAACAATCCGAATTAAACCGGTTCGTTTACGCCGGGGGTTTGGTTTTTACAAAAGAGGAAAATTTTTCTCTAATATAGGTTTATGCTTTCCATATAAGATAAAAAGTTGTCCCTTCTGCAGATGTTTCAAATTTAA
>JALWSW010000123.1 GCA_027080125.1 Campylobacterales bacterium
AGGAGGGGCAACCTTGTTTTTTACCACCTTAACCTTAACCCCGATTCCCACAATCCTGTCACCTTTTTTTATCGACTCTTTTTTTCTTATATCAAGCCTCACCGAGGCATAAAACTTGAGGGCATTACCGCCTGTGGTTGTTTCCGGATTACCAAAGAAAACACCTATTTTCTGACGTAACTGATTCAAAAACAAAATGGCGGATTTGGACTTACTTACCGCTCCGGTCATCTTTCTTAGAGCCTGGCTCATAAGACGAGCCTGAAGCCCCATTTGGGCATCTCCCATCTCACCGGCAATTTCAGCCTCAGGAACAAGAGCGGCAACCGAATCAATCACGATTAAATCCACCGCACCCGAATGAACCAGCGTATCGGCTATCTCCAGAGCCTGTTCACCGGAATCAGGTTGACTTACAAGCAGTTTTCCCACATCAACACCAAGCGCCTCAGCATAGGTTACATCAAGGGCATGCTCGGCATCTATAAACGCAGCATTGAGACCTTTTTTTTGAGCCTCGGCAATAATATGAAGAGCCAGCGTTGTTTTTCCGGAGCTCTCAGGTCCGTAAATCTCGGTTATTCTGCCTCTTGGTATCCCGCCTATACCAAGCGCCGCATCCAAACCGAGCGACCCGGTCGGTATGGATTCTATATTCAGGGCAAAGCCTGATTTAAGCCTCATAACCGCTCCTTTTCCAAAACTTTTTTCTATCTTTTTTATAGCCATCTCAAGTGCATTTTCCCTATCGTTCATCTTTCCTCCATTTAAAAGTTTCAAGCTCTCTGTATATTGAACCGGAATGAGTCAAAATACTCTCAAAAAGTGAAAATGAATCCGTTTTAAAACTCAAACCGTTCATATTATAACCGGTCAACAGTGGAAAAGCTTTTTCTTTCAATCTGAAAATTGTTATATGTGGAGCGAATTTTCCCGATTTTCTATAGCCAAATTTTTCCATTCGTTTATCTATCAAATTTGCAATCGGCTTTAATGAGCCATCAACTCTTATTACAACCGAACCTCTTCCCGAAGCAGAAGGAAAAAACAACAGGTCATTCAAAAACAACTGCACCGAAGCATCCAAACTTTTTGCAGCGCAACGTAATTCTGATTTGATAGGCAGGATTAAATCCTCTTTGGTATCGCCCAGAAATTTAATTGTAACATGATAATTTTGAGGAGGCACCGCTCTGAGTTTTAGATTGGATTCACTTAAAAATCTGTCGCTAAAATCAGATATCCTGCCGGCAACATCATAAGGTATTTTTATGGCAATAAAGCATCTCATCATGACAATAGTTTCCTGACAAGATTAATTGCAAAATTAGCCGCTGCCTCTCTGACTTTTCCTCTCGAACCGGAAAAATTCCCTCTATGAGCTTTAACCTCTCGCTTATCGGCTATGGCAAACCAAACAAGACCTTTCCGTTTATCTTCAGTTGCACCCTCCGGTCCGGCAATGCCTGTTACCGACACGGCAATATCGGAAGAGGAGTTTTTAAGGCAGGCTCTTGCCATCTCACTTGCCGTTTGCCTGCTTACCGCACCATATTTCTCTATAACTGACTCCTCTACGCCAAGCGATATCTTTGCGCTATTGCTGTATGTTATAAATCCTCTTTCATAATAGCGCGAGCTTCCGGGAATATCGGTCAATCTTTTTCCTATCAATCCGCCTGTGCAGGATTCAATCGTAGAAAGCTTCAAATTGTTTTTAAGCAACAGCTCGGAAACAAGATAAAACGGGTCAACAAAGCATACATCTTCTCCTGCCCGTTTATTCAAAATCTCCTTTATCCTGTTTATATCGCCGAAATTATCCGCTCCTGTTGCCAAAGCAATCTTTTTGTAATCACCTATATCACAAATATCAAAATCGACGGTTTGAAATTCCAGAACTATATCGCTGATATCTATATCGACAAACAGATATAAAGGAAAAGTTTTCATAGTGATAATATTACGTTCAAAATTATATTCACCATTATTCCCCCTACCGCATCATCAAGCATTATACCAAGACCTCCCGGAACATCTTCCAAAGCCTTTAGCGGAAAAACCTTAGATATGTCTATCAATCTAAACAGAATAAACCCTACGATTATGCTTATCCAACTAACAGGCACAAGAAAAAAAGCGATAAGCATTCCAACCGTTTCATCTATAACAACCCAACTCGGATCTTTTTCATGATAGATAATCTCAGCCTCATTTCCCACAGCGGTTCCGACAACAAAAAGTGTCACTATTATGAAAATATACCACCAATGATGATTGGATAAAACCAGAATAAGCGGAACAGCAGCTATGCTTCCAAGTGTGCCGGGTGCATAAGGGGAAAAACCGATACCTCCCATAGATGCGATGCTAAGTTTCAGGTTTCTGAAAAATTCAGTCTTTTCCACTTAAAAATCTCTCAAAAAGCATAATTGCAAAATCGGCAGCTTTTCTATCTATCATAAGCGGCGGCTCAAAACGCACAACATTGTTTCCGGCAACACCAACAAGCAATCCGTTTTCAAATGCGAACCGGTAAAATTGCAGAGCCAGATCACCGGATAGCTCTATTCCGATAAGCAAACCGAGTCCTCTTACATCCAAAACTTTTCCCGGAAAACGACCTTTAAGATTATTCAGTCGGTCTATTATATAGTCTCCCATTATTTTCGCATTTTCGATATATCCACCCGAGATGAGCTCGTCAAAAAACGCAGATGCCACAGAACAAACAAACGGGCTGCCTCCAAAGGTTGAAGCATGAGTTCCGGGCGTAAAACTTTCCGCATATTTTGATTTTGCCAGCATAACTCCGATCGGCAAGCCTCCGCCGGCAGCTTTGGCAACAGTTATTATATCAGGCTCTATATCATAATGCTGATAGGAAAACAGTTTTCCGGTTCTTCCCATTCCGGTCTGAATCTCATCTACTGCAAAAATAATGTCATTTTCATTACAGTATTGATAAAGCCTCTTTATATAATCTTTTGACAGCACTCTTATGCCGCCTTCTCCCTGAACAAGCTCAACCATTACAGCAGCGACGCTTTTATCAATCGATTCCACCGTTTTTTCAAAATCATTCGGTTGTGCATAGATAAAACCATCCAGAAACGGGTTAAAATAATTATGGAAACGCTTCTGACCTGTAGCTGTAATTGTCGCCATCGTTCTGCCGTGAAAAGAGCCTTCAAGCGTTATGATTCTGTATCGATTGTATTGGTAATTATCCGCACTATATTTTCTTGCAAGTTTGATAGCCGCCTCGTTGGCTTCTGCACCTGAGTTTCCGAAAAACGCTTTATCAAGGCAGGAATGTTCTATATATCTTTTTGCAAGCTCTGCCTGAGGCTTTATCAGATATAGATTGGAAACATGAATCGGTTTTTCCGATGCCGCTTTTATTGCTTCCACTATTTTTTTGTTTGAGTATCCGAGGTTATTAACCGCGATTCCGGCAAGAAAATCAATATACGTTTTACCGTCGCTGCCAGCTAACTCATATCCGCTGCCACCGGTAAAAGAAACCGGCAAGCGCTTGTAGGTATTCATAAGATATCTTTCGCTCATCGCAGCAACGTTTTCAATATTCATCGATTCTCCATTACATCCAGTGTTACTACTCCTCTTTCTTTCTCGCCGCTCCATAATCGCTTCAGAAAATCAGAAGGAATTGCTCTTGCAATCACAAACATATCCTCTGAAGCCGATATTGCGCTTATCCGTCCATAAATATTGCCTGATGAATATTCTCTGTGCAGGCTGCCGTCAAAATCATAAACCATAAAAGCCGAGCCATTCGAGGGATTGCTCATAAACGAGTTCAGCACCGCTGTTCGGTAGTTTCTAAAAGCTGCTACTTTAAGCATACCGTTACTATGAAAGAACTTTACAGCCCTTGAGAGTTTTACAACGCCTCCGTCAGGATTGTCGGCAGTCTGCTGTTGAGCATAACGCAAAACACTGTTTTTGCCAAATCCGAACACAGCTTCGGTTCGCTTTATAATCTTGCCGTTTTTTTCAACCGTTATATTGCCATCTTTGGAAAGATAGATTAGAAACTGCCCGTTGGCGTCATTAAAGGTGTCCCAGTTGAAAAATGATGTTTTTCTCAAAATATAGCTCACATCAGCAAACCGGGTAAGTTTGTTGGATTGAATCTCATAAAGGTAAAGTTTATCTCCGAACGGTCTATCTACCTTGCCAGGTGATGCGGCAACCACTCTTTTCCCTTTCCACCGGACAAATCTCATCCACATACCAGAAGATGAAACCTTTACAAATCTACGTGTTGATTTATCCAAGCGATAAAATACCGATTTAATCGCTCCGTAATTGTTAAATCCTGAAATAATCAAAAGTTTGCCGGATAAATCCGCATATACCGCATTTATAGGCGATAGCTTCTGAATTCTTTTAATATTTCCGTTCCGATAGCTATAAATTAATGCGGAACCATCCGAAACAATCGCAATCCTATAGCCATCATTGTTATCAGCAGTTATTGCCAAATCGGTGGCAACATCCGAAACTCTGAAAACGGCTATCTCATTCAGACCTGAAATATTCATCTGATACCCGCCGTGATGTATGCTTATGCCTACTTTTCCAAGAATTTTATCCCAGATGCTTTGCCTATATTGAAGATCAAGATTGCTGGCTGTGATATTGTCCGGATTTATCAAAGCTGCGGACTTTCTGATTCTGTTTCTTAGTTTAGCGTATTGCTCAGCGGACAAGTCCGCTGAAACCTCGGCAATCTTTTTCCCTGACATACCCGGAATAACGGCAATATCAAGATGCGCTTTTCCTTTTGTCTTTATCAGTTTCGGAACAAAAAAATAATCTATACCAAGTTTGAAAGCAAGTTTTGGCAATCTGCTCCAGTTTTCACCGTAAATTTTAAGATCAACCCTGTTCAGATCGACCCAGTCTTTGTCGGCAAAATCCAGATTCGGCAGGAGTGTTTTGATGCTATCATAGATAACCGGATTTCTGGTGAGTATTGCTACTTTTTGCCTGCCTGAATTAATCGAAAACAGATCACCGGTTTCCGGTTTAAGATTTTTATATTTCAAACCATCAGGAATCAGATAGAGAATACGATGCTTTTTTTCATCAACCCCATATACCGGTTTTACCTCAGAGCTATTAATGCCGGTTTTCTCAACAACAGCGTAGCAGACAAGTTTCTTAAGCGCGACAGTCTTCCCCTGATATCTGTATCTGCCGTAATTTCTGAAAATTGAGACAACTGCTCCCGGCTTAATGCCATCTGAGCTGCCTTTGTCAATAAGTATATATTTTTTGCCAACACTGGTAACCTTTCCCGAGATAGGTTTCAGAATCCTATCAACATCCGCTCTCAAATTATCAACATACCCGGCATGCGCATAGCCATAAGGCAAAATAATAATCATAGCGGCAAGCAGTAATGCTATCCTTTTCATAACTTGCCAATCTCCTTTATTCTTTTCTCAAGA
>JALWSW010000124.1 GCA_027080125.1 Campylobacterales bacterium
CTGTGTTAAACTTCCTTGAACTATCCGGATAGTCCTGCGGAAGTTTGCCTTGCCTATAGAAAAGCAGATATCGCTGTGAATGTGCTTATTGGGCAGTGGTCTCTTTAAACCTCCGATGCCTTTCGGGACTATCGGGGCTGATTCCTATTATTATGGCATCAAGTTTGTCAAACTCCTTTCTAAGATCGGTAAATTCACATGCCTCTTTTGTGCATCCTGAGGTCATATCCTTCGGATAAAAATACAAAACCGTCCATTTTTCGGCGAACTGCCTCAGACAAACTGTCTGATTATCCTGATTTGGCAGGCAAAACTCAGGTGCCCTGTCTCCTTCAATCATAAATCACCTCCCGTTTTGTTCTCAAATATAGTTTGACTGCAAAATATATCAACAATATGATTTTAAGTCCAAATAACTGCTAAGCCGTAAGGTTTTCTTAGATTTTATTGACAATGTCGGCTTAAGGTTTTACACTGAAGTAAGTAAAATCAGATTGTACCGGCATAGGAAGATATGGGAGGCAACAGAGGATTGCCATCATAAGGTAAATGGAGAAAAAATATGCGTCAGACGACCTTATTCACCCAAGGTATGAAATTTATGAATCCAAAAGAAGCAAGCAAATGGGCTTCCGGCTATTTAAACAAAAATGTTACTGTTTCTAACATTTCATATTTGCTGCAATACGGAAGAATAAAAAATTATGGCAATAACGGAAATCCATTAATAAACATAGACGAATTGAAACTATATTATCGCTCGTTCATTAAAAAAGAGGAGCATTGGCGAAAAATTTTAGGAGATGATCTCAATTGGCATCTCTCTTTTGTCGAATACAAAGAAGCAGAAAGAACAAAGCATGTTCACCGACTGCATCCATACAAAGGAAAATTTATTCCTCAGTTAGTTGAATATTTTTTAGATTCCCATACCGATGAGTTTAAAAAAGAGATATTCTTTAAAAAAGGCGATATTGTATTGGACCCGTTCTGTGGAAGCGGTACAACGCTTGTCCAGGCAAATGAACTTGGCTTGAACGCTGTCGGAATTGATATATCGGCTTTTAATGTAATGATTAGCAATGTTAAGGTCGAAAAGCATAATTTTTCTGAACTTCAAAAGATAATTCAAAATCTATCCTCTGAGTTAGAAAATTTTCAAATAAACAGGAACAATACAAGATTTGAGGAAGATTTACTTGATGAATTGTCAAGATTTAATAAAGCGAATTTTCCTTCGCCAGAGTTTAAAAGAAAAGTCAGAACGGGTCTTATTAACGAAAGTGAATATGCTAAAAAGAAAGAAGAGAAATTTTTATCGATTTATTTAAGGTTAGTTAGAAAATACGGTATTCAGATTGAGCAAAATAAAAACGATACTTTTCTTGACAAATGGTTTTTATTGCCTGTTCGGAAAGAGATAGATTTTTTATTTGAGAAAATAAAGCAAGTCAAAGATG
The DNA here is from genome assembly GCA_027080125.1 of Campylobacterales bacterium. Lineage (GTDB taxonomy): Bacteria > Campylobacterota_A > Desulfurellia > JAADFJ01 > JAADFJ01 > JAADFJ01. The sequence continues at coordinate 1,461 of JALWSW010000124.1, forward strand.
CTGAGATTCAAAAAACTTTGGCGATAATTTTGAGCAGAACCGTTCGTTCATGCCGTGCAACTACGCATGCGGATTTGGCAACTTTAAAAGAGCCGGTAAGAACAACCTATTATTGCAAAAAACATGGTAAAATTTGCAAGCCGGTTTTTTCCATTGCTCGGTGGTGGCGCAGATATTCAGCTGACACGGTAAACAGATTGTTGCAATTTGATAGACTTAGAACCGATACAATGCAAATCTGTCTAGTTGGCGACAGCAGGACAATAAATATAATCGAAAAGGTAAAAAAAGAGAAACCTTTGCTGGCAAAATTGATTTCTCAAAACGGCATATCGGGAATATTTTCCTCGCCTCCTTATGTCGGTTTAATAAATTATCATGAACAACACGCTTATGCCTATGAAATTTTTGGATTTGAACGAAAAGATAAGTTGGAAATAGGACCTTTGTTTAAAGGGCAAGGAAAAGAAGCACGGAGATTGTATATTGAAGGAATAGCAAAAGTTCTGCAAAACAGCAAAAAATTTCTTAAAAAAGATTATAACGTTTTTCTTGTTGCAAACGACAAATATAATTTGTACCCCAAGATAGCTGAATTAGCAGATATGAGAATTGTCAATCAATATAAAAGACCGGTGCTTAACCGAGTTGAAAAAGATAGATCTGCATATTCGGAAATAATTTTTCATTTGAAGGAGAAGTAGTCGTGACTTTATCTGTGAGGCAAAAGGAAAAAATTAAAAAACTGCTTGAGGACAAAATAGAAAAGAAATTAAAGCTATACGGCAGAGAAACCACGTCTATGCCTTTTTTAGCCAGGCTTGTTCAGGATAGTGAAAAAATAGCAGCATATTCATTCATACATTCGATGGCAACCATGTTGGGAATGAGTATTTATGAAGATGTTTCTGTGATTATTGCATCTGAGAATGCCGAAGAAGCTTTCAGGCATTATGGGGTTGGCGGGGTTCTTTCAAAATCACAAAAAACAGTTATTGGCGATATAGTTTCAAAATTGAGGAACGGAGACAGGAAAGCCGAATTGTCAGGGAGATAGAAGAGGTTCTGAACGCACCCGCAGAAAATGGAGAATTTCAGAAATCTGGAAATATCGCAGATTTTTATATGAAAAGAAACGGACAAGAATATTATTTCGAAATAAAAACGGTTAAACCAAACATTGATGTTTTTGAAAAAAGCAAAACCAAATTATTGGAATGGGTAGCCAGAAAAAGAAAGTATATTAATGTATATCTTGCATTTCCGTATAATCCTTATCATCCGGAACCTTATCATCGTTTTACCGAGGTTGGCATGATGGATCCGCCCAACGATTTTTTGATTGGAGAGAAATATTGGAATTTTATCGGAGGTAAAAATATCTTTCCTGAGCTACTGGAAACATTTGACGAGGTTGGAAAAGAGTTTAAAGAAAGATTAAATCAAAAATTTAAACAAATTGCTAAGGAAAAAATTGATTCATATTGACAAAATGGCAAAAATAGCAGCACCTAAATCAACACAATCTGTTACTTTGATATAAGTCCTTCATTTTCACCAGCCTCTTAGCCATTTTGGATATAATCTTTATATTGCATTTTTTTAATACTCTTATAGGATAGAAGCGTATAAATGTTAGCTGCGCAATTTACAGACGCAGAGGTTAAAACTCATAAGCAGTGAACACTTTGTGCGATTAAGCCTATATGAGAGGCAGGAGGAAAGATGGAAACTATTATAGAAGATATAGAAATGATGAAAAAAAAGGTAGAGAAACTCGGGAGGTCGCTTTGACACCGACTCTATAGAAAGACAGATAGAGCATCTTGATAAAACCTTAAACAATCCGGAAAGCTGGAAAGATATGGAATTGATGAAATCCGCATCGAAGCAGAAAAGTGAACTTTCCTTTAAACTTAATCTTTTGAATCAAATAAAGGAAAACATTGATATGCTTGATGAATTTGTAAAACTTGGAGATGAAACTCTCTATTCCGAAATCAAGGATCTTGCCATAAAAACCGATACTCAGGTTTCAGACGCCCTCAAAATATTGAAATTTACAGACCCTATGGATGTTGCAAACGCTATCGTTACAATACGTCCGGGCGCGGGTGGAACTGAGGCTTGTGACTGGGCTCAGATGCTTATGGGAATGTATATTGCAGCAGCGGAAAAACAGGGATACAAAGCCGAAATCACCGACAAAGAAACAGGAGCGGAGGCAGGAATAAAAGCTGCAACTGTTATTATCAAAGGAAGATATGCATACGGACGTTTGAAAGGAGAAAACGGCATACATCGCCTGGTGAGAATCTCTCCGTTTGATTCGGCTAAAAGAAGGCATACCTCTTTTGCCTCGGTAGTGGTCATTCCCGAAATAAGCGATGAGATTGATATTCAGATTGACAAAAAAGACCTTCAGATAGACACATATCACTCAAGCGGAGCGGGAGGTCAGCATGTCAACAAAACTGATTCAGCGGTTAGAATAACCCATATTCCGACCGGAATTGTCGTCACATGCCAAAACGAACGTTCTCAGTTTAAAAACAAGGCTACCGCACTTAAAATACTTAAATCCAGGCTTTACGAGATGGAGAATAAAAAAAGAAAAGAAGAAGAGGAAAAATTGACCGAAAAAAAGGCAAACGAATGGGGAAGTCAGATAAGATCGTATGTATTGTTTCCATACAAAATGGTAAAAGATCATCGAACAGGAATAGTAAGTCACGATCCTGAAGCGGTTCTATCCGGCGATATCGAACAATTTTTGTAGGAGAGCAGATGAATTTCGAGGAAAGAAAACTGATTGAAGCAACCAAAAGCAGACTGAAAAAAAGAGAGGAGTTTGAAACAAGAGGAATATCCTGCTACAACAACCGTTTCAAGCCTGATAGTTCCCTTGCAGATATATCGAAGCAATATTCAAATGCAGAAAACCTGCCTGATATTGAGTTTACGATTGCAGGCAGAGCTATGTTCAAAAGATCGTTCGGAAAGGCAATTTTTTATAAGCTCTCAGATAAAACCGGAACACTTCAGGTTTATTGTAAAAAAGATAACCTTGATGAACAACAGTTTTTTATCGCAAAACGAGCCGACACCGGAGATATACTCGGTTTTAAAGGAAAACTTTTCGTAACCAACACAGGAGAACTCACTCTGAATGCCAACTCTGTTACGCTTTTGACAAAATCTTTAAAACCTCTACCGGAGAAATGGCACGGGCTGAAAGACAAGGAAATTCGCTACAGAAAACGCTATCTTGATCTTATTATGAATAGAGACAGCTCCGATATTTTTATAAAGCGCGCCAAGATTATCAAGGCGATAAGAGAGTTTTTGGATAGCCACGATTTTATTGAGGTGGAAACTCCGGTTTTGCAGCCTATTGCAGGAGGAGCAACGGCAAATCCGTTTATCACCCATCATAACGCGCTTGATATAGATTTTTATATGCGCATAGCCCCTGAGCTCTATCTCAAGCGAATAATGGTGGGCGGACTTGAACGAATATATGAGCTTTCAAAAAACTTCAGAAATGAGGGAATGGATCTGGCTCATAATCCGGAATTTACAATGGTAGAATTTTATTATGCATATCAGGATTATCTTGGTTTGATGGATTTTACCGAACAGCTCATCAGCTATGTTGCAGATGCAATCGATACAAAATCAATCGAATTTAATGGCAACCGAATAGATTTTGCCAAACCGTGGAAACGAATAGGCATGTATGATGCCATTATAAAAATCGGTCAAATAGACAAAAAAGTAATAGAGGAAAAAGAAATTGCCTACAAAACGGCATTTCAGTTAGGCAAATCGGTTACCCGCTCTATGAGTCATGCCAAACTTTTGGAGGAGATATTTGATGCGGCAGTTGAACCCGAGCTGATAAACCCTACATTTATAACTGATTTCCCGGTTGCTGTTTCGCCTCTTGCAAGAAGATCGGATGAAAACCCTGATATAGTAGATCGATTCGAGCTTTATATCGGCGGAATGGAGATTGCAAA
>JALWSW010000125.1 GCA_027080125.1 Campylobacterales bacterium
ATAAGAAATAATCTTGAATACGTAAAAGAGAGCGTGGCAAAACGTTTTCATTATAACATCGATTGGGACAAAATTGTTAAGCTTGACAAAGAGTGCCTTGAGTTGAACAAGGAAATCGAGCATCTTCAATCTCAGGCAAACAGCAATGCAAAACTGTTTAAAACGCTTTTGGATGATAAGGAATCTGCACAAAAACTAAAGCAGGAAAATAGAAAGATAAAAGAAGAGATAAAAAACATAAAAGAGCGCTTGGAGCCAAAAAAAGCAGAGCTTAAAAAGCTGCTTATGAGAATACCTAATCTGCCGGATGAGAATATTCCAACAGGCAAAAATGAAAGTGCGAATCGGGTAATAAGAAGCTGGTCAGAACCGCCAGGTTTTGATTTTAAGCCAAAAAACCATTGGCAAATAGCAAACAGGCTCGGGATACTTGATTTTGACAGAGCCGCAAAACTGTCCGGCAGCAGATTTGTCATATACAAGGAAAATGGAGCAAGGCTTGAAAGAGCGTTAATCAATTTTATGCTTGATTTTCATGCAAAACAAGGCTATCAGGAGATAATGACGCCGATTCTTGTAAAGCCTGATGCGCTTATCGGCACCGGACAGCTTCCCAAATTTATCGACGAGCTTTACCAGACCGATGATGGAATGTTTCTAATACCGACCGCGGAGGTAACACTGGTCAACCTTCACGCAGGAGAAATAATCAAAGCCGATGAACTGCCTATCAAATATCAGCAATATTCAGCCTGTTTCAGGAAGGAAGCTGGCTCCTACGGCAAAGATGTAAAGGGAATTATGCGCCAGCATCAGTTCAATAAGGTGGAACTGGTAAAATTCTGCAAGCCTGCTGAATCTGATAATGAACTTGAGCTGCTTACAAAAGATGCGGAAAGCGTGCTTCAGGCTTTGGGGCTTGCGTACCGGGTTGTGGAGCTATCAACCGGCGATATCGGTTTTTCCGCAAGAAAGACATACGATATAGAGGTTTGGTTGCCTGGTGAGAATCGTTACAGAGAGATCTCATCCTGTTCTAATACCGGTGATTTTCAGGCAAGACGGGCAAATATAAGATATAAGGATGGTTCAAAAAACCAGCTTGTCCATACACTAAACGGCTCGGGTCTTGCAGTGGGGAGAACGCTGGTTGCGATTATTGAGAATTATCAGCGCTCTGATGGGTCGATAAAGATTCCTGAGGCTTTGATTCCCTATTTTGGCGCTGAAAATATCTCTTGAAAACGGGTTTTTTTTAATATAAACTGAATATTGCCGGAGAGGTGGCCGAGTGGCTGAAGGCGCTCGCCTGCTAAGCGAGTATAGGAAATACTCCTATCGCGGGTTCAAATCCCGCCCTCTCCGCCATCAAGGAGGAGTGGCCGAGTGGTTGAAGGCGGCGGTCTTGAAAACCGTTGTGGGGACCTCTCCACCGTGGGTTCGAATCCTACCTCCTCCGCCATCTGTTTTCGCTATCGTTAAGGTTTTTTTGTTTTTCTTGTCATTATATAAGTTCATTGCGAGTGCTACTTTATTTCTCTTGTCACTGCAAGCACCAGTTTATTCTATTCTTTTGCCACTGCTGGCAGCGGAAGGACGCGGCAGTCTTTCTTACGAACAACGCTTGAGATTGCTTCGCTTACGCTCGCAATGACAAAGAAGGAAAGTCAATGCAATTATTTCCTCCTGTCACTGCGACTGCTTTCATTTTCCTGTCACTGCGAGGCTTTAGCCGAAGCAGTCTCTCTTACTCTGTCACTGCGAGCGCCGTAGGCGCGCGGCAGTCTCCCCTTTGTTTTCTTGTCGTTCAAAAAGTAAGGGAGAGAAAGCGGCGCAAAACAACAAAAGAGGGAGCCGGGCAAAGCCTGCTCCCTCTTTGATTTGGGTTAATTAACTTTTTGCTTATGTTAAATGTCGCAGACGCGACCCCGTTAGTCCGCGACCCCGTTAGTCCGTTATGTCAAATGTTGAGACGCGACCCCGTTAGTCCCGTTAATCGAGGAAAAAGAATATTGTTTTCCAGGTGAACATGTTTGTGTATGTCAACCTGAAGTCCTTCCAGCAATTTGTATGTGGCGGCAAATGTGGGACATGCCCATTCGGGAAGCACAAAATCTGTTGCCAGATGTTTAATCTTTTCCAAAGTTTCACCGAGTTCTTCATGCTCTTTTTCAAGCAGGGATATTTTTTGTTTTAAGCGCTCATCAACAGCGCTGCTTTTTATAGCCGGAAAAATTTCTTCCTCTTCTTCTTTTAGATGTTTTAATAACGACTCTTTCATCTCAAGAAAGGTGGAAAGCAGTTTGGGAAGCCTTATCACAACCTTTTCTTCCCCCATCATTTCATCAGGATTGACCTCACTATGCACTTGCGTAATCTTTTTAAGATGAGCTTCCGAATTCGGAAGATTCTGTTTTATATAGCCATGATGCCTTGCAACGATATAATCTATGAGCTCGTTTACAGGACGATTTTCCCAGACAATCTGGTCGCTTCGGTGATTCTTAATTCTGTTCAACTCATTTTCAATCTGCTCTATAAACTCCTTTTCATCTATATTGCGACCGGTAGCGGTTTCTTTTAATGTTTTTTTTCCGCCGCAGCAGTAGTCTATTTCGTTTTTCTCAAAAAACTCCGCCAACAATGGATATTTTGTTACTATTTCGCCAAGCGATTGGGTGGCTTTTATTTTTTCTTCCATTTTTTATGCCGTTTTTCCTATTTTAACTTTCCAAATTTCAGGACCTTTTTCGATATATTTCCAGCTGAATTTTCCGTTCTTCTCAGCCTCGAATTGATATTTCAAGGGAATAGGATCATGGTCGTTTTTCAGAATAAACGCTTCACCTACTTTTAATGCGTCAAAAGTTTCCATTATTCTTTGATGTTTGAATCTCGCTTCTATCGGTATTACATCAAGCTCTTTCATTTTATTCCTCCATAAAGTATTTGATTCAAATACAAATATAAGTAAAATTGTAATAATTTCAATTACGATTCTCATAAAATTTATTCAAGAAAAGACAATTGATATTAAAGCTGACTAATTTTGTAATATACAAAATAACTTAATCTTTTTTTAAATGTAATTCTTGACAATGGAATTTTTCAGAATAGAATAATCAAAATTGTCGAGGCAGACAACGAAATTGTCGAGGTGAATCGGGTGAGGAAAAAAGCTCTATGTTTTATTGGTTTTATGATAGTTACGATGTTTTCAGGCAACGCTTTTGCCGCCGTGCTTTCTGGAAAGGTGACCGACCAGTCTCATCATGCAATCAGCGGTGCTACGGTCGTTTTGGTCAAAGCCGCTGATGTGGCAAAATCAAATTCTTTGTCTCCTGTTGAGGACCTTGCAAAAAAAGCTGCCTCAAAAGGTTATCGCGTTGCTCTTACCGACCAGGATGGCAACTATCGTTTCGATAATGTTACATCCGAAGCGGTTTTTCCGTTTGTGATTCCGGCAAAAGATGACAAGATTCATCTTCCAGGAGGCAACCGGTCGAGAATGGCTATAAGCATTAAAGGCAAAAGAAGACTTGATATCGAAATTACCACCTACCCCTCTGCAAAAGCGCATTATGTGGGTTCTTCAAAGTGTCTTTCCTGTCACAGACGTATAAGCGCAGAATATACGCTTCTTTTTCTCGGACTGAGAAAACCGGGCAAATTGGACGGACTTCAAAAAACCGGACGCTCCGAATCCTATCATGATGCGGAAATTACCAACAGAAAGATGCTTGATAAATTTACGGGCAAAGAAAGATGGGTAGATTTATCAGGATACGGAGCATGGCTTGGACATGACAAAAATGGATATTATTTTCAGCTTGCCAGGTCAAAAACCGCGCCGAGAACAGAGAAATACAGAATAGATTTTACCTACGGCGGAGATACGAAGAGCTGGAAGGCGGTTTTTCTTGTCACAACCGGCAAAAACGGTCAGCCCGAGCCGCTTCACGGCAAAAACAGTGACGGCAGCTATGCCTATTTTCAGATTGCCCCTTTTGCCTATTTTGTTGCAACCGATAAGATTGTTCCATATCGGCAAAGTGTTAAAAACTGGAATTCAAACGGATTCAAAGGCAATCGTTACGATTCTTTTGATCTCAAATGCGCCGGATGTCATGGTGCAACAGGTATAAAAACCGATAGCGAAGGCGATCTGGTTGTGCAGTTTGTTCCTGATAAAAACGGCTACAGCTTGGATGATGGCACAACAAAAAAATATGATATAAATGTTGGATGTGAGAAATGTCATGGTCCGGGATCCGAACACTTAAAGCATCATGGCAGAGGGATATTGAAGCCGAGCGACCTTCCTGCCGGCAGATATAGACTTGTTTGCGGCAGATGTCATCAGCGGGGGACCGGCAAAGGCATAATTGACGGAATTCATACGACCGGTTCGGTTGCCTCAAAGGGAAATCTAAGCTTAGACGGTTCAATTGAGTTTGCGCCATCAGGCATTTCACCTGCGCATTTTTACGGCACAAAAGACGGAAGAGGCGTACTTCCGTTTGCAGGCGTAAAAACAAAAGGCGGATATTTCACGCCCATAAATATGAACAGCGATCCGCATAGCTGGCAGGACAAAAAGTTTGGCGCCAAATTCAACCATTCAAAAGGAAACTATCAACAGTATCTTGATTTTACCCGTTCGAAGATGGCAAAAAACGGCAGGATGCTTGTTGTCTGCGCGGATTGTCACGATGCGCACAGAGCCACAAACGATCATCAACTGCGGTTTAACGAAAAAAATAACAGGCTTTGTCTGACCTGTCACAACGGTGATATTTTGCCCGATACAAAAACCGCTTACGATTCGCTTACGCTTGATGAAATACAGCGATTTAATAAATCCGATCAGAAAAAAATAGCTGCAGCGGTAAAAAAACATATGGCAAAAAAAGCCTCTCCGGTTATGGGCGCAATGTATGATCCTCTTGGAATGAAGGTCGGGCGTTGCACAAGCTGTCATATGCCTAAGACTGCAAAATCAGCCGAATTTACGGTTCAGAAAAACGGATTTATAACCGGTGATATTCATTCTCACACCTTTGATGTTATGGGCTTTATGTCCATAATGAAGATGAGGGCAAAATATGGGAAAATCGGCGTAACGCCAAACGGATATACAAACAGTTGCGGGGTATGTCATCATGGAACTAAATAAAAAACTAATTATCTCTTTTGCCGTAGCAGTAATGATTCTTTGCGCCGGCGCGCTCAGCTCCTTTGCATCGGAAAAAGAGTATCCGTTTTTCCTTGACACGGAAAAACATACGCTTATCTACGGCTCGCTTGAGAGCAGATTCAGCCTTTCGAATGGCTCGGACAATCCGAGCGATTTTTATCAGTATTTTGAACTTGGAGCCGATAATTTTCTTGTAAACGGCAACAGTTTCTATTATTATGGTTCGCTAAACGTTTCGCATGATCAGCCCGATACAAACAGAAACTG
>JALWSW010000126.1 GCA_027080125.1 Campylobacterales bacterium
CTGGGCTTTGTAACGGAAAAGAAGGTATCTGAAATTCTTGCCAGACAGGCAGGGCTAATCTTCTTGGATGTTGAGCAGATAAGCCCGGATAAGGATGCGCTTTCGGTTATTCCCTATAATTTTGCGCTTCAAAACGATGTGCTTCCTGTTGTCATCGAGAATAAAAAACTTGTTGTGGCAATAGCTGATCCGTTTAATCAGCGAACCAGATCAATGCTGGAGCGGTTTTCGCGTTACCCGATTTCCTATGCCGTTTCGCAAGGCTCTATGCTATCGAAAAAGATTGAGCGATTCTATTATATCTTCGAACATCCGATTGCCGAACAGATAGATGCGATGAGAAAAAGTCTTATCGCAGGACAAACGGTTTCTGTTGAAAATCTTATAAACATAATAATTGAGGATGCTATAGACAACAATGCAAGTGATATTCATATCTCAGCAGCATCTGAAAGCACGCTAATTTTATACAGAATCGACGGGGTATTGCATCTTTTTTATTCACTTCCCCTGTCGATTCATACAAGAATTGTTTCAACTGTTAAGATTAGAAGCTCTATGGATATTGCCACGACAAATGCGCCGCAGGATGGCAATATGACATTTGAATTTTTACATGAAAAATATGACCTGAGAGTTTCGACGGTACCCACTTTATACGGCGAGAATCTTGTATTGAGAATTCTTGGCGGACACGGAACGCAGCTTATGCTCGATCAGATCGGATTTGATAATCAGCAGATAGAGCTTGTAAGAAAGGCAGTAGGAATGCCGTTTGGCATAATAATTGCAGTTGGTCCTACCGGAGCAGGAAAGACAACAACGCTGTATTCTCTTATAAGGGAAGTCGATGCTACGGAAAAGAACGTTATGACTATCGAGGATCCGATAGAGTTCAAGATGCCTTTGGTTCGTCAGGTTGCATACAACAAAAAAGCAGGCTTAACCTTTGCATCAGCCATAAGAAGTTTTCTGCGACAGGACCCGGATGTCATGATGGTTGGCGAGATAAGAGACTCTGAGACCGCCATGCTTGCCACAAGAGCCGCTCTTACCGGGCATCTTGTTTTCTCAACGCTTCATGCAAATGATGCCATAGGAGCCATATCAAGATTAAGCGATCTGGGAATCGGAAATTTTCTCCTTTCCTCATCGCTGTCTGTCCTGATTGCCCAACGACTTTTGAGAAGACTGTGCCCTTATTGCAAGAAAGAAATCACTCCTGAGGAGCGCATAAAGAGCCTTTTAGAAATAAAATCGGATACGGTATTTGCCGGTCAAGGTTGCGAGAAATGTCGCGGTGGATATACTGGAAGGGTAGCGGCTGCAGAAATTATTCTTGTGACAAAAGAGATAAAGGAGATGATTGCGGAAGGAAAATCTCCTGTAGAGATCGAGAAATATGTGAAAAAAAACGGCGTGAAAAATATGAAGGAGAAAGCCGTAGAGTTTGTTGAAAATGGAGTAACCGATATTGCAGAAGTAGAGAGGGTCTTCGGATTCTGATGACATTCTTTTTTTATTCATTTTTGTCAAACGACGGAAAAATAGTAAAACGATTCGGAAGTTTTGATTCTCTTGAAGAGCTGTACAACAAGGCAGAGGCTCAAGGAAATTCAATCTATAATGCAGTCGTATTGCCTTCTTGGTTTGAGGCAATATACAAAATTATTGTTATTGGAAAGGCAAAGCTAAGAGAGATTTCGGAATTTGTAAGAAATCTATCAACATATATCTCAGGCGGTCTGTCGATTCAGGATGCCATAGAAGACTTGAACGAAACATCAAGCAGAGCGCTGAAAAACGCATCTAAAATTGTTATGGATGCTCTCAATGAAGGTTATTCTATCTCCGAGGCGTTTTCGAAAGCTGCAATTTTCCCTGATATAGTGGTTTCAATGGCAAAAATCGGAGAAAAGTCCGGCAATATTGACAAAACGCTTGCAGATGCAGCCGATTACTTGGATAGAATCATAGAGATAAAATCATCAACAAAAAGGGCTTTAATTTATCCCGGTTTTAGCCTTGTTTCGATATTGGGAGCTTTTATTTTTTGGACGATTTTTGTTTTGCCGAAAATTACATCGCTATTTGTTTCAGAGAGAATTGCGCTTCCTCTGGCAACGCGCATACTCATAAAAATAAGTACGTTTATGCAAAGCTATTGGTGGGAAATTATAGTTTTTGCAGTCGTTTTTGTTATGATTTTTCCGTTTTTATTAAAGATAGAAAGGGTGCGCCTGCTTTTTGATAAAGCTCTGTGGAAAATGCCTATCATAGGACTGATAATAAGAAATTCACAAACCGCCTTCTATTTTCAATATCTTTCGCTTTTGACCTCAAGCGGGGTTAGTCTTACCGAATCATTGAGGACAATGGAGTTTGCAGTATCAAACAAATTTTTTCTGAAATCGATAAAAAATATAACTGTTGATCTTGAGGGAGGGCAGAGCATAGCTGAAGCTACCAAAAATACGACCGTTTTCGAACCTCTTGCCGTAAGAATGATATCGGTTGCGGAAAAAACCGGAAATTTTGATACAAATCTAAACAAACTTGCCCAAATCTATTACGGTAAGGTTGAAAAAATGGTTGAAGTAATAGGCAAGCTGATAGAGCCGATCATTCTTATATTTATCGGAATTCTGTTTGTCTTTTTCGTCATGGCGCTTATCGGTCCTATATATAGTATGCTTGGAAATATGACCCGCTGATTCAAGCCCGAAGAAGGGTTTAATTTTTGGATAGTCTTGACTATAATTTCCTAAAAACGAAGGAGAAACAATGAAAAAATTAACATTTGGACACAGTCCCGATTCCGATGATGCGTTTATGTATTATCCGCTTGATTTGCCTGAGAAAATAGACACCGAAGGTCTGCATTTCGAGCAGATTTTATCCGATATTGAGACGCTGAACGAAAAAGCAAAGGAAGCGGTCTATGATGCAACCGCAATCAGTGTTGCAGGATATCCGGATATTGCCGATGATTATGCCATTATGGCAAGCGGGGCAAGTATGGGCGAAGGATACGGACCTATTGTTGTGGCAAAAGAAAAACTCTCTTTAGATGAGTTATCAAAATCGGTAATTGCGATTCCCGGAATATATACGACAAGTTTCCTTGAACTCGAACTTGCCATCGGAAGATTCAGCTACAAGGTGATGAGTTTTGATAAGATTATGGATGCGGTTATAAACGATGAGGCTGACGCGGGACTTATTATCCATGAGGGTCAACTTACATATAAAGAGCTTGGTCTTTATAATGTGTGCGATCTGTATGAGTGGTGGAGTAAAAAAACCGGTGGACTTCCGTTGCCGCTTGGAGTTGATGCGGTTAAAAGATCGCTTGGAGCTGATCTTATGAAAAAGATTGCAAGGGTGCATAGAAGAGCAATCAGCTATTCGTTGAGTCACAGGGATGAGGCGCTTGATTATGCCTCGCGCTACTCAAGAGGATTAAAAAGAGAGGATATGGACAGATTCGTGGGGATGTATGTGAACGAGAGAACTGTTGATATGGGAGAAGACGGACTTAAAGCATCTCAACTGCTGCTTGATGAGGCTTATGAAAAGGGATTGATAAAAAAAGCCGTTAAGATTGACCTTGTGAGAGGGTAGGGCTATTTCATAAGTGATGGCAGAAGCGTTGTAAGAGGAGCAAAAAAGCTTATTGCAAAAAGATCGGCAATCATAATAAGAAGAAACGGCAGTGCGGCTTTGGAAACCTGAAGTATGCCGCATTTTGCAATTGAGCCTGATACGATAAGACAGATTCCAAGAGGTGGAGTAAGCATTCCTACCGCAAGGTTTGTCACTACAATAACTCCTGCGGTAAGCGGATTTATGCCAATTGATGTCAAAATCGGAGCCACGATAGGCACAAACAGTATGAGTGATGCGGTTGTCTCAACAAAAGTTCCCATCAAAAGCAGAAAAAGATTTATTAAAAGCAGAATCATGATTTTTCCGCCTATTAAATGGAACAGACTTGCAATTGCGGGCTGAATATTGTTTATTGAGAGATACCAGGAAAAGATCGTTGCAACTGATATAATTAGCAGAATTACCGAGCTTGTTATGGCGCTTGAGAGCGCCGCCTCGTATATCTGTTTCCATTTTAGTTGTTTGTAGAAAAACTTTCCCACAATAAATGAATAGATAACCGCAACTGCTGCCGATTCGGTTGCGGTGAATATACCTCCGAGGATTCCACCGATAACTATAATCGGGGCTCCCATTGCCAAGCCTGCATTCCTGAGGCTGTTTTTTATATTTTTGAGATTAAAATTGCCTCTTTTTTTATCACTGTCTTTTCGCGAAAGAAAAAACGCCACGGCAGAAAGCGATATTCCGATAAGAATGCCGGGCAATATTCCTGCTACAAAGAGTTTTCCTATCGAAACTCCGGTAATGAACCCGTAGATAATCATCGGTATGCTTGGAGGAATTATTACCCCCATCGAGCCTGCTGAGGCAATCGTTGCGGCTGCCATAGTCGGCTTGTAGCCGTTATTTTTCATTGAAGGTATAACAATTGAGCCGATGGCAGCCGAATCTGCCGCTGCTGAGCCTGATACTCCGGCAAAAAGCATACTTGCTGTGATGCCGGCAATTGCAAGACCGCCTGGCAGAAATCCAACCGCACTTTCCGCAAAATTGACCATTTTCTCAGATAGACCGCCTCTATCCATTAAAGCTCCGGCAAACATAAACAGCGGCACGGCAAGCAGCATATAGGAATTTATCCCTTCAAACATTCTTTGGGAAAGCATTACTATCGGCATAGAAGCATTCAGAAAAGCAAGAGAAGTCGAGATTCCGATTGCAAATGCAATCGGAAAACCAAGCACAATCATAACAATAAAAGAGAGAAAAAGCAGAGTCATGATTTACTGATACCTTTAAGAATATCCGATGTTATATGAACAATCCAGATAAGTGCGCTAACAGGTAGCGCCGCAAACGGATAGCTGTAGGGGATATTAAGCGTCGAGGTTTTTTGATAAAAGTAGAGTTGCTCGAGTTTTATACTTTCTTTGACGATGAGTGCCCAGAACAGTAGCATCAGTACAAGAGCAATCAGTTTCAACGCTTTTTTTGAAGAAGGAAAACGAGCGCCAAAAAGATCTATGCCGATATGAGCCCCTTTTTTATATGCAACCGTAGATCCGAAAAAAGAAAGCCATACCAATGTATATCTTGATACCTCTCCTGCCCAGTATATGGAATTATTAAGAACATATCTAAAAAATACGCTGATTCCAAGCAGGAGCGATAAAAAAATCATTAGAATTATAACGAGAAACGAAATGAGGGTATTGAGATTACCGCTTAGATGGCTTAATGCAGAGGATATCTTTTTCATCGTACATTTATCCTGTTTGGAAAAAGCATTGGAAAAAGCAGCCAAAAAGCATAATCATAGTTTTTGGTTGCAAATTTCTATGCTTTTCGGCTTAATGCAAAAGTTATTTTGATGCCGCAAGAATCATATCAAGATAGCGCTTTGCATCACCGGTAAATCTTGATTTCAGCGGTATTACCTTTTTCTTAAACGATGCGATGTCGGGATGCTCATCAATAATCATCCCATGTTTTTTTAGCTCGGATAAGAAAAATTTTACTTTGTCTCTGTTTAATTTTCTTTCATATATTGATGCGTCTTTAGCCGCACTGTAAAGGAGTTTCTGATATTTTGCCGGCAGTTTGTCATAAAACGATTTGCTTCCCACAAACACAAGCGCCGAATAAACATGATGGGTCAAAGAAAGATATTTTTGCACCTCATACAGCTTGTATTGATAGATAACAGCCAGAGGATTTTCCTGCCCGTCAATGACATGTTGGGATAGTTGCGTATAGATGGGCCATGGCATAGGGGTAGGATTTGCGCCGATTGCCCGCCAGATTGCGATATGAAGCTGGCTGTTCATAACCCTGATTTTAAGTCCCTTGACATCTTTTGCGCTATGAACAGGTCTTACCGAGTTGGTAAGGTTTCTGAAGCCGTTTTCCAAAAAATGAAAGCCGATGAGGTTTGCATCTCTGAATTTTGACAGAATTGCTTTGCCAATTTTGCCGTCAAGTATTCTGTCTGCATCTTTGTAATCTTTGAAGATAAACGGAAATTCTATTGCCTTTATTGCCGGAACAAACTTATCTATCGGTCCGGCGGTTATAACACCTGCCTGCAAAACGCCAAGCTGAAGCTGCTGAAGGATACTTGTTTCGTTTCCTACCGAACCGGAGTGATGTATGATAACCTTTATTGCTCCGCCGCTTTTTTTCTCAACAATCTGCTTGAATTTAGCAGCAGCTTTGTAATGAAAGGTTTTAGGAGTTGTTACTATTCCAAGATTTATTGTGTATTTGGCTGCTGCGTAACTATTGCTCGAAGCAATTATAAATACCGTAGTGGCAAATATTGATACCGATATTGCAAAAAGTCTTCTCATAATGCTACCCCCATGTTTTTTCTTAGTATATCAGCGATAAGATTAAGTTCAAGGGCAATCAATTGATATCTGCGAAACAAAAGAGTGCCTGTTTATGTGCGTCTCTTCAATACAATTCATAAATAATTAAGTGACTTGAAATGATTTGACTAAACTTTATATTATAGCTGGTTGCGATTTATTTAAAAAAAACAAAATTTCAGATAGGAGATTAGATGAAAGATCCGTATAAGGTATTGGGATTGTCGCGAAATGCTTCTGATAACGAGATAAAGGAGGCTTACAGGAAGCTTGCTCGTATGTACCACCCTGATCTTAATCCTGGCAATAAAGAAGCTGAAACAAGATTTAAGGAGATAAATGAGGCATATCAGATATTGAGCGATAAACAGAAAAAGGCTCAGTATGATCAGTTTGGCGATATCGGAGCCGGAGATTTTTCCGGATATTCGGGATACCAAAACACTGGTTTCGGGGGTTTCAGATCAGGCTCATTCCGATACACAACAGGGCAGGGAACCTTCAATATAAACGATATTTTAGGTGATATATTTGGTGGTTCAATGAATTCCTCTACCTTTGGCAACTTTTCCGGTTATTCGGACAGAGCTGCAAAAGGCTCGGATCTGATATACAAAATGGATCTTTCGTTTAGAGATGCGGTATTTGGGAAATCGGTAAGTATTTCTATAGGAGGAAAGCATCTGAAGGTAAAAATTCCGCCCGGTGTAAAAGATGGCGATACGATAAGGGTAAGAGGAAAGGGCAACCCGGGTCCGGGCGGAAGAGGAGATTTAAGAATACGCATTCATGTAATTTCGGATGAGCGTTTTACCGTTAAAGGGAAGGATCTCTACACAAAAGTGGATGTTCCCTTAGCTACTGCGCTATTCGGCGGTTATGTGAGCGTAAACACCGTTGACGGAAAGGTTAATATCAAAATTCCTCAAGGTACCAGCGGAGGAAAACTTTTCAGGATAAAAGGTGAAGGTGTTATGGATAAAACCGGGAAAAGAGGGGATTTGTATGCAGAAATAAGAATCATTATACCAAAATTAAGCTCTAAACAGATGAAAAATCTAAGAGGTGTGCTGAATGAATAAGGTTTATACTATTGGTGAGGTTGCCCAAATGCTTAATGTTCATCCTCAGACGATAAGGGCTTATGAAAACGAAGGCTTTATAAAACCATCAAGAAGCCCCGGCGGATTTCGTTATTTTAGCGATGAGGATATAAAACGTCTGAGGTTAATTTTTCTGTTGACAAAGGAACTCGGTGTAAATTTGGCGGGGGTGGAAATTATTTCAAGAATGATTGACCAGATAAACGATATGCACGCTCAGATAGAATATCTTGTGGATATAATTCGCAAGGAGATAGACAGAAACTATGAATATCACAGATCAAAGGCGCTTGTCCCAAAAGATAGACGTTCGGTCATACGAATCGAAATAACAGAAGATGATTGATTCGATAACGGGAAAGGTTGTAAAACTTTTTCCCGGCAGATTGATAGTCCGGATTGGTGCGTTTAATCTGAATATAGCCGTTCCGTTGACTCTTAGCTCTTCGGTAACACAATCAAGCATTGTGCGGTTATTCACACATATTTTAATTAAAGATGATAAAATAAATATTATCGGATTTGGCAGTGAAAAAGAGAGAGATATTTTTTTGGCAATTCAGAAGACTCCGAAGGTCGGACCTAAAACCGCTCTTGCAATATTATCTGCTCTTTCTGCTGAACAACTGATCGACGCAGTTGAGAGCTCAGATGTAAGCATGCTCTCGGCAATTCCTAAAATCGGAAAAAAAACCGCCGAGCGTATTTTATTTGAGCTTAAAGGACTAAAAACCGGCGAATCCGGCGAGGTTGCCAGATCAGATCTGTTTTCCGATGCAGTAGGTGCTCTTGTTTCTCTTGGATGCGACAAAAACCGATCCGAAAAGGCGGTATCAAAAATTCTTAAAGAAAAAAAAGATGCAGACCTTGAAACATTGATTAAGTCTGCGCTATCGGTGTTGTGAAAAAGATCTGGACGGTTAGCGAGATTTCAAGCAGCATCAAAGAAACCCTGGAGGCGGAATTTTTTGATGTATCTGTAACCGGCGAGGTAAGCGGTCTGAAATGGCATTCAAGCGGGCATGTTTATTTTTCGTTGATAGACAAATCCTCCTTTTTGAATGTTGCCTTTTTCAGAAGGTATGCCGACAGACTTTCGTTTGTTCTCAGCGATGGGATGCGAGTTGTTGCCTCCGGGAATATATCGAGCTACCCGCCAAGAAGCAACTATCAGCTTATCTGCCGCAAAATTGTTCCTGCAGGAGAAGGAGATAAGCTCGTTGCCTTGATGAACCTCAAACGAAAACTCAAGGAGGAAGGGCTTTTTGAAAAAAGCAGAGCGCTGCCTGAATTTCCAGAGCGGATTGCCGTAATTACATCTCCAACAGGAGCGGCAATAGAGGATATCAAATCGGTTTTGGCAAGGCGTTTCGGAGGCATAACGCTGTTCTTGTTTAGTTCGCTGGTTGAAGGTCCTGATGCCATTGATTCGATAAAGCGCGCAATTAATCGGGTAAAACAGAATATTGAAACGTTGAATTTAGATCTTTTGATTATTGCAAGAGGCGGCGGTTCCAAGGAAAGTCTTGATCTGTTCAACGACGAAAAAATTGCCCGTCTTGTTTATTCGGTTGAGATACCTGTTGTTTCGGCAATCGGCCATCAGATTGATGAAACAGTTGTTGATCTTGTTGCTGACAGACGTGTTGAAACCCCAAGCGCTGCTGCAGAGCTGATATCTCCTGATATAAATGTTATGAAAGCTAAATTCGACGAGCTAATCGGCAAGTTCAAAAAGAGCGTTGAAACCTTTATCAATCAAAAACGTTCATCCATTGACAATCTGAGCTTAAGGATGTCGCATAAAAGTCTGCTCAATCTTTTTGATAGCAAGTCTCAAAGAGCCGATTTTGCAATCTACAGCCTTAATACAACATTCAAAGCTCTGTTTTCAGAAAAAAGGGAAAGATATTTTACCGCCGCAGGCAGGCTTGAAGCGCTAAAGGCACGTTTTCTTGATAGATATAGAATAAGAATTTATAACCTTGCCATATTGCTTCGCAAGGCTATGATAAACTATATAAAACTCAATCAACTCAAACTTTCAAGATTTATGGATATTATAGAGGCGTTATCTCCTGTTGCTACTTTGAAGCGAGGCTATAGCATCACGCTTAAAAACGGCAGGTTGGCTAAGATAGACGAGATAGAAAAAGGTGATGAGATTGATACCCGTTTTTATAACGGAAGTGTCAAATCAAAAGTCCTTAAGAAGAATACCCTCTAACAGTCCTTGATCGCTGACGATTAGCTCGTCATTCCATAGTTTCATGATTTCGGTGAGTATGAGCAATCCTGAAACAAGCAGGTCTTCTCTTCCTTTCTGAATAACCTTGTATTTATCAAGAATATCTACTGATGGTATTTTTTTTAATTCTCCCAATAGGCTTTCCAGATTATTCAGATTTGTTTTATATCCGTGGATCTTTTCAGAATCGTATCTGTCAAGTCCAAGCAGTATTGCCGCCGCTGAGGTCGGAGTTCCGGCTGTGGCAACCAGCGTCTCCGGCTTATCTTTATTTAATTTTTCGATTTCCGATTTAATCCATTGTTTTGCTTGAACGATTTGTTTCTCTTTGGGTGGATCTGACAAAAACCGTTCTTTGCATTTGAGCGCACCTATTTCGATAGAATTGACCTTGGAATTTTGTTCTGTTACTTCAATAATTTCGGTGCTCCCGCCGCCTATATCCACAACCAAAGACGGATATTTTACTTTAAGATTTTTTAAGGCACCTGCGGCTGTAAGACTTCCTTCGGTAGCCCCATCAATTATTTTGACCTTAATTCCGGTTGATTTATAGACCTCATCGATAAATTTACCTGAATTATCCGCTTCCCTTGCGGCGCTTGTAGCAACTGCTTTTATCTTTTCGGGCGCTATGTTGTATTGGTTCAGGCAGATAGCCGAATAATCTTTTAAAATCGAAATTACCCTTTTCATGGCTTTCTCAGTTATGTGTTTATTGCTGGCTTCTCCAAGCCGACCGATTTTCGATATCTTTTTTTTCGGAATCAATGTTTTCGAAGATGCTACAAGCATCCGAACGGTGTTTGTTCCAATATCTACAGAAGCTCTCACCTGATAAAACCAATTAGATAATAGATAATTGCCGAAAGTATCATAGCCGCCGGAAGTGTTAAAAACCACGCATAAACTATATCTTTCATAACCGAAAGACGGATTGCTCCGAGACCTCTTGCCATTCCCACCCCGATTATCGAACCCACCAGAACATGCGTGGTAGAAATAGGAAGGCCGAGTTTGGAAGCTATCAGTATTGTTGTTGCAGCTCCGATTTCTGCAGAAAATCCTCTCGAAGGTGTCAGATCTGTCAATTTTCTGCCGACCGTAATAATTACTTTGTAGCCAAGCGTTGCAAGTCCGATAACAATACCGGATCCTCCAAACGCCAGAATCCACCAACTGACCGGAGCGGTTGATGATATGTTGTGAGATTGAATCACCGTAATCATACCGACAAGCGGACCAACCGCATTTGCAACATCGTTTGCCCCGTGAGCAAAAGCCATATAAGATGCTGTAACAATCTGAAAATATCTGAATATTCTTTCAACAGCCGGCAATCTTCTCCACGGCTTTGCTGTTTTGTCAACCTTTACTTTCGATAGATATATTCGTGAAAGAACAAATGCGACAAGTCCCAAAGTCAAAGATATAGCCAGCGAATTATATATGGACAGATTCAGATGAAGATTTTTCAATCCTTTATATACAATCGACATCGAAAGCAGGAATGCAAGATAAAAACTTATGATCGGCATATAACTTTTTGTAGCCAGTACAGGTTCAACGCTTCTCAAAATCTTTTTTAGTATAAAGGAGAAAATGATATAAGAGATAATGCCTCCGAAGACGGGAGAAATTATCCAGCTTGCTACGATATGGATTATTACATTCCAATGTATCGAGTGAACGCCTCGTGCGATTATGCCGAATCCTACAACTGCCCCAACGATAGAGTGAGTCGTAGAAACAGGCCAGCCAAGCTTTGTAGCAAAATTGAGCCATATTCCGGCAGCCAATAATGATGAGAGCATGCCATATATATAGTCATTCGGATTTGAGCTGAATATTATCGGATTGATTATTCCCTTTCCAATAGTCGATGCAACATGATTGCCGGCTAAAATTGCTCCTGAAAACTCAAATATCGCCGCTATTATTATTGCCTGTCTGAAAGAAAGAGAATGCGAGCCTACTGATGTTCCCATAGCGTTTGCAACATCGTTTGCTCCGATGTTGTATGCCATATAAAAACCGACTATGGATGCAGCGCCTAAGATAAGCAGGTCGCCGCTGATCATCTTGCCAGAATAAGCCTTATTCTATTGCACATCTTCTCAGCGGCATTTGCCAAACCGCCAATATTCTCAACAATCTTGAGCATCAGTATAAACTCGGCTTTATTAAACTTGTCCTCATAATCCAATATCGATTTTGTAAGGGCAAATTGAAGCTTGTCGGTATGATGTTCCTGAATGTTTACATCATCAAGAAGTTTTGTTATCTCTTCAACTGCAGGACCTCCGAAAGATGATTCGCGCAAAATTTCCAGCTTTTCGACAACCAGACCCGATTTTTTTACAACATCAACAGCTTTGTTTTTGAATTCTCTCAACTTTTCCTTGATTTCATCAGGTAAACGTATCTTCTTTATGCTGACAAGAATGCCAATATCCTCAGCCACATCCGCAATGGAGTCCTGTGCGGATAATATATGAAGGATGTCCTCTCTTGCAACAGGCATCAGAATGCTTCTTGGCATATTAAGTCTTATTTCATCTTTTATTTTGTCTGCTTCATATTCAAGCTTGCTGCAAAGTTCAGCATCTTTTTTTACCTTGTCGGTATCTTCCGATATGAAAGCATCTATCATCGGATCAACAACACCGGCGCATTTAATTACTTTATTCATCATCTCCTGAATGGAGCCAAACGGAGATTTTGTAAATATATTAAATATCATTGCCATTGTTTTCCTCTATAGCTTCAACAAGTTTATCCGCTATCTGGTTAAAGATTGTATCCTTGCTGGTTGCCGCAATAGGTTTGCCGGCATCTGCGCCTTCTCTTATTGCCAGATTTATCGGTATTTCTCCAAGCAGAGGTATGTCAAAATGTTTTGATAGATTTTTTCCACCTCCGGAAGAAAAGATATCGCTTCTTTTTCCGCAATGTGGACAGAGAAAATAGCTCATATTCTCTATAACACCTGCTATAGGAACCTTGAGTGATCTGAACATATCCACTGCTTTTATCGCGTCGCTCATTGCAACCTCCTGAGGTGTTGTAACAATTATTGATGCTGAAATCGGAACCGATTGCGCTAATGTAAGCTGGGCATCGCCGGTTCCCGGAGGCAGGTCAACAATCAGAAAATCAAGCTCGCCCCATTCAACATCGCTTAAAAGTTGCTGTATTGCCCTGTGAATCAGCGAGCCTCTCCATATGATAGCTTTATCTTTTGGAACCATATTTCCTATGGAAACAACCTTGAGATTATAGACCTCTATCGGGACAATCTTTTTTTCCTGATTAACGCTTACAGGATGTCCTTCTATTCCCACCATCGTAGGAATATTCGGACCGTAGATATCAGCATCCAGCAGTCCCACATTAAATTTTTTTGCCAATGCAATGGCAAGATTCGAGCTCACGGTGGATTTTCCCACTCCTCCTTTACCGCTGGTAGTAGCGATTATATGTTTGATGTTGGGAGCAAGATTCTTATTTTCTTCCTCTTCCTTTGAAGGTGAATGAACGGTAAAGTTAAGATTTACATCGATAATCCCATTGACCGATTTTGCCGCAGCGGGGATACTTTTTTTCAAAGTCTCCACAATCTGATTATTTTCGGTTGTAATTTCAGCATCTATTGATGCAATACCGGATCTCACCTCGATTTTTTTAATAATACCAAATGATACTATATCTCTTGAGAATCCGGGATACAAAACCGATTTTAACGCATTTAATACTTTTTCTTTCAAACTACTCCTCCTTGTTTGGTTTTTTAAAAACCTAAACCTATCCGATGCATTTTCAATAGATTTTAATGTTGAGCTAATCCTGTTTCAAAGGCGAATCTTGCCCGAAAATGGCGGTTTTGACTCTATTTAGTGTCTTGTTGGCTTTAAGTTTTGCCTTTCTTGTTCCCTCCTGTAATATGTCCAAAATATCGCTTTTTTTGATTTCCGCTCGTTTTTTTCTGTATGTCGCGAGAGTTTCATTTATGTTTGAAATCAATATCTTTTTGCATTCTACACATCCAATATCCGCTTTTTTGCAGGCAATCGAAATCTCGTCGGTTTTTGTTTCTTCGGTAAAGATTCTATGAAGCGTAAAAATGGGACAAATCTCAGGTCTTCCCGGATCGGATCTTCGCTTTCTCTGCGTATCTGTAAAGCTTTTTCTAATCTTTTTTTCGGTTTCATCCGCACTATCGGACAGATAGATTGCATTGTTATAGGACTTGCTCATTTTTCGTCCGTCGGTTCCCAGAATTTTTGATACCGGTGCAAGCATCGGTTTAGGTTCTTTGAGAATTTTACTGCCTGCTATATAATTGAATCTTCTGGCAATCCATCTTGTAATCTCCAAGTGAGGCAGCTGATCGGCTCCAACCGGAACAAATGCTGCATCATAAAGCAATATATCGCTTGACATCAGAACCGGATAGCCAAGAAAGCCGAATGTCCTAAGATCGCTATCCTTAAGATTTTCAATCTGCTCCTTATATGTAGGATTACGCAAAAGCCATCCCAACGGTGTTATCATAGATAAAAGGAGTGTCAGTTCCGAATGTGCCGGAATCTCCGATTGGATAAAAAAGGTTGATCTGTGAGGATCAAGTCCGAAAGCAAGCCAATCTTTAACCATCTCTATCGTATCTTCAGGAATTTCTTCAGCTTTTGAGAATCCTGTGGTCAACGCATGCAGATCTGCAACAAAAAAATAGCAGTCATAGCCCTCTCCGATCAGTTTTATCCAGTTTGAAACAGCTCCGTAAAGATTTCCCAGATGCAGTTTTCCCGTCGGTCTCATACCGCTTAAAACATTTTTCATATTTCTATCCCGTTAAAATTTGTATTAATGAATATATTATTGGAGAAATAATTCCGTTCAAGACTCCACTAAACAGAAGAATCATTATTATAATCATACCGTAAGGTTCAATCCTCATCAGGGCGATCTTCTGCTCTGCAGGCAGAAGCTCTTCAAGTATATGACCTCCGTCCAGAGGAGGAATCGGGATTAGATTAAAAACCATCAAAACTATGTTTATAACAATGCTATAGTAAAGCATAGAGCTCAACGGAGCTGCCAGAAAAACCGGCAGAAACAGAACCAGCTTGAGAAGCAAAGCAGAAGCGAGCGCAAGAATAAAATTCATAACCACACCGGCTGCAGAAACAATCAGGAGAGCGTTTCTCTTTATCAAATATGACGGATTGATAGGAACCGGTTTTGCCCACCCAAAGAGAATAGGAGAGCCAAAAAATATGAGAGCCCCAGGTACAAGAATCGTGCCAATCGGATCAATATGTGGCATGGGATTAAGTGTCAGCCTGCCTGCAAGTTTTGCCGTGGGATCTCCCAGTTTATAGGCGGCATAACCATGGGCAACTTCATGGCTGATTACAGCTACCAATATTGGAATAGCCGACATCACTATTGTTTGAAGAGTGTGATAAAAATTCATTTCGTTTAAAAATTGATAAAGATATAGTTTATTATATCCCCTGCCATTTTATCCGCTGCCCGCTTTATAGCTTCTTGCTTATTGTTTGCTGTTACAGACGGTGCTGCGCCTGCATCGTAATCCTCGAATTCTACCATATTGTCTCCTTTTCTGATAACTTTTTTATTGCTGATCAATCTGAATGAGACCGTAAGCAATACCCTGTCTCTTGTGGTTGTACCGTTTTTGTCAAAGGCAATATGAGTTATCTTTATATCTTTTACGATTCCTTCAAGAAATGCCGCAGCCTTGTCTTTGTTTGCCAGTGAAATTCTTTTGTTTGAAATTAGTCTGCTATTTAGCATTTCCGTCATAATCTTGCCTGCATCCGGTTCGTCGGTTCTGTTTTCGAATGTCTTTACCCAAATCGTTTTAACAGGCAGCGTATTTACCTCCGACAGAAAAGAATAGCCGCATCCGCTCATCGGTAAAATAAGCAATATAAGCAATATATACAGCTTTTTCATACTGCCGCCACGTTAACAATCTTATCTTTTACAACAATAACTTTTTTAATCGTTTTGCCGGTTGTAAATCTTTTCACTTTCGGAGAATCAAGGGCGAGCTGTTTTAGCTCTTGCTCGCTCAGTCCTTTTGCCACCGATATCTGATCTCTCAGCTTTCCGTTTACCGTAAGTGCAATATTGACCTTATCCTCAAATATCTGGTTTTGATTATATTTTGGCCATTCAAATTTTGAAACAAAACCCTCTTTGCCAAATTTTTCCCAAAGCTCTTCGGCAAAATGAGGTGCCATAGGTGATAGCATTCTGATTAAGCTTGATGCGGCAAAACCGGCAGCAATTTCGTCGTTTTTCGTGACAATATCAAACTTTGCAAAACCGTTTGTCAGCTCCATAAGTTTGCTTATGGCGGTATTAAAATGATAATTTTCCATATCTTTGGTTACCTTGTTGATTGTTTTATTGACCAGCGTGAGAAACGATTTCAGCTTTTCCGAAAGGTTTTCAGAGTCTATTTCGGCAGATTCCTGTAACGATATCTTTTTTGAAAGTCCTATTAAAAGGTTCCATACCCTTCCTAAAAATCGATGGGCTCCTGCGACCCCTTCATCGCTCCATTCGAGATCTTTTTCCGGGGGTGCGGCAAAAAGCGAAAAAAGCCTTGCGGTATCGGCGCCGTAGTTTTCAATCAGCTCATCAGGATCCACAACATTTCCCTTCGACTTACTCATCTTTGAGCCGTTTTTTATCACCATTCCTTGGGTAAGCAATCTTGCAAACGGCTCGTCGCAATCGATATATCCCAAATCTCTCAGCACCTTGACAAAATAGCGCGCATAAAGCAGATGCATAACCGCATGCTCAATACCTCCGACATATTGATCTACAGGCATCCATCTGTTTGCCTTGTTTTTGTTAAACGGAGCGTTCTCATCAGGAGAAATATAGCGCAAAAAATACCAAGAAGATTCTACGAATGTATCGAATGTGTCGGTTTCGCGCTTTGCCGGCTTTCCGCAGTTAGGACAAACTGTATTTACAAACGCTTTACTGTTTTTCAGAGGAGAGCCTCCTTCGCCGGTAATCTTGACATCATCAGGCAAAACAACCGGTAGATCTTTTTCAGGCACGGTCACGATTCCGCATTCATCGCAATAGATAACCGGAATCGGCGCGCCCCAATATCGTTGACGCGATACATTCCAGTCTCTTAATCTGAATTGAGCGACCTTTTTGCCAAGTTTCCACTTTTCAAGGAATTGCGTTATTTTATCTTTTGCTTCAATATTGTTAAGTCCGCTGAAATTCCCCGAATCAACAAGCGTCCCTTCGCCGGTATATGCGCAATCTTTAGGAATCTCGTTACCTTCGGGCAGTATAACATATTTTATCGGTATATCATATTTTTTTGCAAACTCATAATCCCTTTGATCATGTGCTGGGACTCCCATAACAACGCCGGTGCCGTAATCGGTAACAACAAAATTAGCTGCATAGAGAGGCACCTTTTTATTATTTACCGGATTTGTCAGATAGATTCCGGTAAAAACCCCCTCTTTTTCACGTTTGGCAAGCTCTGCCTCGCTTGTTGTACCCGCACTGTTTTTTTCTATAAATTTTCTGACTGTTTCTTCTTGAGGATTTCCTTTGACCAAATCAATGAGATCCGGGTGAAGCGGCGCTATGGAAACAAAGGTAACTCCAAACAGCGTATCAGGTCTTGTTGTGAAGACACTCAAACATTTTTTCTCGGTTCCTTCTATCTTAAAATCGACCATGCTTCCATAGCTTTTTCCTATCCAATGTTTTTGCATGGTCAGCACCTTCTCAGGCCAGCCCTCTTTTATCTGAGCCATATCCTCAAGAAGTTGGTCTGCATAATCGGTTATCTTGAAAAACCATTGTGAAAACTGTTTTTTTTCAACTTCGCTTCCGCATCTCCAGCAGCGCCCATCCTCAACCTGCTCGTTTGCAAGAACGGTCTGACAGTGATTGCAGAAGTTCGCCGCTGCGTTTTTTCTGTAAGCCATACCGTTTTTATACATCTGAATAAAAATCTTCTGCTCCCAACGGTAATATTCCGGTAAGCAGGTGACAACCTCGCGGCTCCAGTCGTATGAAAAGCCAAGTCTTTTGAGCTCGGTTTCCATATATTCTATATTTTCAAGAGTCCATTTTTTAGGTGCTATGTCATGAGCAATTGCGGCATTTTCCGCAGGCATTCCGAACGCATCAAAACCTATCGGATGAAGCACGTTAAACCCTCTCATCATCTTAAAGCGGGCTATTGCATCTCCGATTGTGTAATTTCTGACATGTCCCATATGGATTCTGCCTGAGGGATACGGAAACATCTCAAGCATATAAAAGTTTTTATCGCTGCCTTCGATGTGAAAGATTCCGGCTTTTTCCCAACGCTCCTGCCATTTTTTTTCGATTACGGCAGGATTATATTTTTCCACCTGCTACTCCAGAACCGCACCTTGGCTTGATGAGCCGACCAGCTTCGAATAGCGTCTAAGGTATCCTTTTGCGATCTTCGGTTCCTTCGGTTTCCATTCCGCTTTTCGCTTTGCAAGTTCTGCATCAGAAACCTCAAGCGTTATGGAGCGTTTTTTTACATCGATTGATATCTTATCCCCGTTGCGAACCAATCCTATCGTTCCGCCTCTGATAGCCTCAGGAGCAATATGGCCGATGGAGAGCCCTCTTGTTGCTCCGCTGAATCTTCCGTCTGTTATAAGTGCAACCGATTTATCAAGTCCCATTCCTGCAATTGCCGAGGTTGGAGCAAGCATCTCTTTCATTCCGGGACCTCCGGCTGGTCCCTCATAGCGTATAACCACAACATCTCCGGCCTCAACCTTCTGAGCATATATTGCATCAAGCGCTTCAGCTTCCGAATCAAACACCTTTGCGTTGCCTTTGAAACTCAATATGGATTCATCAACTCCGGATTGCTTTACGATAGCGCCCTCAGGAGCGAGATTGCCTTTTAGAATTGACAAACCGCCTTTTGGGAAATAGGGGTTATTCAGATCTCTTATGACATCATTATCAAACACGACTCTGTTCTTGTAGCTTACCTCAAGCGGATTTCCGGTTACCGTAACGCAACTTCCGTTGATAACTCCAAGCTCTTTTATTCTGTTTAAAAGCGCCATTATGCCGCCGGCGTTATCAAGATCCTCAAGATGATACGGTCCTACCGGAGAAAACGAACAGAGATCGGGAACCTTATCGCTTATTTCGTTAAAGCTTTCTATCGGGAAATCGATATCTGCTTCCTTGCATATAGCAAGCAGATGCAAAACGGTGTTAGTCGAGCATCCAAGCGCCATATCGGCTGCAACGGCGTTTTTTATTGCCTCTTTGGTAATAATATCCTTAATTTTTATCCCTTTGCTAACAAGCTCTACGATGCTTTTGCCAGCCAGTTTTGCAAGACGTGTTCTTGCCGAATAAGGCGCGGGAACAGTGCCGTTGCCCGGAAGGCTTATTCCCATTGCTTCGCTTATACAGTTTATAGAGTTTGCAGAATACATACCCGAGCATGACCCGCAGCTTGGGCATCCGGCATTTTCCAACGCCTTCAATTCCGCCTCATCGATTTTTCCGGCGATTTTTGACCCAACCCCTTCGAATATCTGGGCCAAATCGATTGATTTGCCGTTGTATCTTCCAGCAAGCATCGGACCGCCTGAGAACATCAATGTTGGGATATTGACGCGTAATGCGCCCATAATCATTCCCGGGACAATCTTATCGCAAGCCGGCATAAGAACAAGTCCGTCAAACGGATGTGCCGACGCCATCGTTTCGATTGAATCGGCAATAATCTCTCTGCTTGGAAGCGAATAGTGCATTCCAAGATGACCCATAGCTATTCCGTCATCAACCGCTATTGTGTTGAATTC
>JALWSW010000127.1 GCA_027080125.1 Campylobacterales bacterium
CTTGCTCATAAATCTGAGGGAGAGGTTTTGGGCTTTGCACCGATAGTTGAGGTAGTGTAAGCGATTATCCTCGGATTAGCATTTTAGAATAATCTCTTTTTTTCGTTATCGCCGCAATCATAATAAGCAAAACGTCTCATATTTTCTATTTTCAATAAAAACGGTTTTTTTATGACCTCTGGTGTATTAATTTGTCTTTACATTTTCTTGGTTTATTTGCTATACTAACAGGCATGTCGGTTATTCTCACGCAATAGGCGAAAAGCAGTTGAGGTGATAACATAATTTTTGTGATTGTCTTTCAGAATGATGATCTTTATAACATTTATACTGCATAAGGAGGCGATGTGAAAAAAAACGATATAGATTTTGATCAGAGGAGAGCCCAGAGAAGGCTGTTTGCAAGATTATCGGTCAGATACAAAATAGTAGAGGACGATTTTATAGAAGAAGCCAAAACGCTCATTGATTCTGCCGAGGCTAAGATGGGAAGCTTTGATACGACGCTTGCGTTTCTCGGGCTATCCTCAAGCGAGGATGAGATAAACCCCGCTTTGCTTGAGATGCTCAAACTAATAAACAGAAAACTTGATATACTTATAAACCGATCAGAAGAGGACATTATAAAAGATGCCGATAGCTGCCCGACTTATGATATTTCTTCAGAATCAATCTCTATGACGTGCGATATACCCGTGGGGAAAACTATTATTGCTTCGATTGATTTCAGACCTGCATTTGATAAAATCTATTTTACGGGAA
The DNA here is from genome assembly GCA_027080125.1 of Campylobacterales bacterium. Lineage (GTDB taxonomy): Bacteria > Campylobacterota_A > Desulfurellia > JAADFJ01 > JAADFJ01 > JAADFJ01. Next base: position 763 of record JALWSW010000127.1, read on the forward strand.
AGGTTATCAGGCATGGGAATTTTAACGACAAATCTGTTTCGGTGGTAAAATTTGATTACATAAGCCAGAGCGCGAAACAGACCATTGTATATTATATGTTTGCGCTGGAAAGAACTTTAATTCAGCAGGATAGGCAGTGAATCTGCTGGTATTTTTTTCTGTCTTTTTACTTTTGCCTATTCTTATAGTCTTGATTGTTTTCACTATTTATCAATCAAACATTATAAAGAAGTTAACGCTTAAAACCGATAACAATTATATGGAGCTTGAGCGGATATTAAAAGAGATAGCAGAGAAAATAGAAAATCAACAAAAGGTTGTGTATGGTTTACATATAAGAAGCGATCGTTTGGAAAAACGGCTCAATAATAAGGAATCAATCGATCTTATCACAAAAAAAACAGCCCAATCGATCGAAGAGGTGATTAATCTATACAAACAAGGGTATGATATAAAAACAATCGCGAGCAAACTCCATAGGGGCGACCAGGAGATAGAACTTATATTAAAGCGTTTCGATGAAAATAGGGCAAATTTATAACAAACCGGTTGCTCAAATTGGAAAAGGTGACAAAATTTGGGCGTATGTTCTTAAAAATTATGCCGATAGTGTGCTTTTGGATATCGAAGGCACTCAGGTAAAGGCAAAAATTGCGGGCAGTCTTGGAAAACTGTCAGGCTGGATTCATATTAAACTTGTATCTTTGAATCCGCCGAGCTTTGAAGTAATTCCTGCTTCGGATCGCTCACCAGAGATTACATTTCCTGTTAAATCTTTAAATCCTAATCAATCCGAGAAGGCTCTTGTTGTCGGGTTAAAAAACTGGTTTAATTCATCTGAAGGTGTAATAAAGGTGCTTGTCAGGCTTGCAGGAGATTCCCTCGGCAAAAACCTTGAGGAAAATTTATCAAAAATCCTGCATTTTTATGATAATGCAAATCAGAGTCAAAAAGAAAAGATTGATCATGTTTTAAGCTTTTATACAAAGCAGTCAACAACTATAGGTAATGTAACGGTTTATCGATTTCCTCTGATTTTTAACAACAAAAATGGCTCCGCGTTTGTAAAGGTCGATGAAAAACGGCTTGATATTGTTGTAAATATTCAACTTGACAAACTTGGCAAGATTAGACTGGTTTTCTCCGATAGCTCTAATAAGCTGAATATTTCAATTGCTGTTGATAAACGGTTCGACCGATTCTTTTCGGATTGGAACGACAATATACATAAACTTTTATCCGATTATCATAAAACCGTAAATATTAAATTTTTGCAATTAAACGATAGCAACAATTCAAGCCACAATATCGAATACTGGGCATAAGCCCTAAATGGGTTTTATCAGATCTTTTCCGACAACAACACCATGTATGATTTTATTCGAGTTGACCCTGACAGATATAATACTGCCTTTTGCGCCGCTGTTGATTGCAATACCGGCTCTTTTGATGATCAGATTTTTGACCTCATAAAGCATCGTTACGGTTTCACCGCGCTTTACGATATTGTTGTCAATCCTGTTTTTATGAAACGGCAAACCGCCTTCTATAGAGCTCAAAATTTTTTTCCCTATGATATTTTCAGCATTTCTTATTATATTGCGGGGCATACTGTATTCGTTTGCCTTTTCATATTTTATCATACTCTCTGTTATTCTGTTCCCGGCTTTTATGTAGTTTGCTGCTACCGGTATTTTTATAAGATGCTTTAAATATACTCTATAACTTATACGGCGAAAATAACCGTCCGAATTCAAGGTCAGATTTGCTATTGCCGGATACATATCCCTGTTTATGTTGATTTGCATACGGTAGGCCTTTTTATCCAGCAGCATGGATGGGCCCGAGATTGCTTCTATGCTGCCTTCTATATTGTTGTTTTTCATAAATTTCTTTAGAAGCTCTTTTACATAAGCCGGGCTTATTTTTATGGCAGGTCTATAGATACGGATTCTGTTGCCAATAATTTTATCGTGCATGCGGTATCTTTTTAATACGGTTTCGATGGTTTTCGCAGACAGATAGATCGATTTTCCGATTGCAGGGGCTGAGGATATTATTATTTTGCTTTCTTTTAAACTGAGCCTGGATTTTGTTATATCCTTTAAAAACAGATAAGGTTGATTAACCTGCTTGTGCTTTAAAAGTATAATAACCCTTGCGTTTGCGCCTATTGAATAAAAACCGATTAAAACGGCAGCGATAAAGACTTTTATCATCGTTTGAGACTGTTTACCGTTTGAAGCATAGAATCTGCTGTCTGAATAGCTTTGGAATTGAGCTCGTATGCTCTCTGGCTTGCTATCATATTTACCATCTCCTGAACAACGCTGACATTGCTCATCTCAAGTACCCCCTGTTCTATGGTGCCAAGCCCGTTTGTCCCTGCATTACCCAATATTGGTGCGCCTGAACTTGTGGTAATCTGATAAAGATTATGTCCCAGAGCCTTCAACCCCGACGGATTGGCAAAGGAAGCAAGCTGGATTGTGCCTACCTGGGACGGAGTGCTTTGTCCTGCTTCTAAAACCGAAACGGTTCCGTCGCTGCCGATTGAAATTGATGTTGTATCCGAGGGAATAACGATCTGAGGAGAAAGCGGATAACCTTCAGATGTTACGATTCTTCCGGTATCGTCAAGTTTAAAAGATCCGGCTCTTGTGTAATTGGTGGTTCCATCCGGCATGGTTATCTGAAAGAATCCTTTACCTGCAATAGCCAAATCAAGTGTGTTGCCGGTTTCTTTGAAATTTCCTTGAGAGAAGTTTTTGCTTACAGCAGCCGGAGCTGTACCAAGACCTATCTGAATTCCGGTTGGTTCGATAGTGTTTGATGTTGTCGATGTGCCTGCTTCTTTGATTGTCTGATATAAAAGGTCTTGAAAATCTGCCCTTGCTCTTTTGAAACCGACGGTATTTGCGTTTGCAAGGTTGTTTGCTATTGTATCAACTGCAAGCTGTTGAGCCTGCATACCGGTTGCGGCTGTCCATAATGCTCTTATCATTTATTAACCTCCTTATGCAAAACGAGCTATTCTATTATCTGTTTGAGCGATATCATTCAGATAAATATCAATAATTTTTTCGTACCTGTTGAATGCCCTGTTGACCTGTATCATATCTGCCATTTCGGTAACAGGATTAACGTTTGATTGCTCCAGATAACCTACAGATATAACATTTCCGGTTAATTGTTTTCCGAATTTCCCCGAATAAAGTCCTTTGCCTGCAGGAACAAGATTTGATCCGTTGCGCACTGAGATCGTATCTGTTTTATTTCCGTTACTTAAAACCGTGCCGTCAGATCTTATAAGAAAATTTTTCCCTTTTATATGAATAAAATCTCCTGATCTGAAATAGTTTTCTCCTATAACGGGAAAACCGTTTTCATTGACAAGTATATTATCCGAATTTATGAAAAAATGTCCGTTTCGCGTTAGCTTTATGCCGTTTGGGGTTTTTACAAGGAAAAACCCTTCTTTCAAGGCAAGATCGAGTTTATTTGAGGTATATGTCATTGCCCCTTCCGATTTATCGATGATTGTTGTTGCTATATGAGGTACACTTCCCAGTGTTTCGGCTATAAATTGTTTCGCATCTTTGCCATACATAGGTGTACTGCTGTTTTGATATCCTTCTATTTTCGAGTATGCTTTTTGGTTGATTAAAGTTTTTTTAAATCCCGTGGTATTTGCATTTGCGAGGTTGTTCGCAATATTATCAAGCATCGCAGAAGCAACCGACATTGCACCACTATTTATATACGCTCCTTCAAACATAACGCCTCCATGGTTCTTTCTATAATTTATTCAAGCAAAATCTGTTCCCTGTTGTATGGCAACAAGATGGTTTATGAAACGTTATTTTGTTACCTCTTTTGCTGCAAATATCTGCTATTTTCGCTTTTAATTTTGCCGATGGGCGGAATATCTGGGTTTTTTTCTGTGAAATCTGTTTCTGTTATTAATTTTTGCCTTATTTGACTTTTATTACTGGTTTTTTTATAATCCTATAACAGTTTCATTCTGTGGCATACTCGAGTTGATGAACTGATTCTGTTAATAAATTGATGATGTTATAAGATGACAGAATTGCTCATAGGTCGGAATCTATTAAAGAAATGGAGAAGTAATGGCTGAAATTCTTTCGCAAGAAGAGATTGATGCGCTTTTAAAAAATGTTGAGGTAGCCAAACCGGTTGCCGAAGAGGTTTCAAAAGCTATTGATACAAGAGAGTACGACTTCAGGCATCCGCGGCATATCTCTTTGGAACAATTAAGAGAAATTGAGGCAATTCATCAGAACTTCTCAAGAGATTTGTCGATAAAACTTACAGCCGACCTTCATGATGTTGTGGCGATTTCGGTTGATGATACCGTTGACCAGACATATGGTGAATATTTATCAGGAATTTTCTCGCCTACCTGTTTCTATTCTTTTTCCGGGGAGCCCATAGAAGGCTTGTGTGCTATAAATGTAACAATGGATGCCGCTTTTCCGATGATAGACAAGATGCTTGGAGGTATCGGAGAGCAGATGGATGAAAAGAGAGAGCTTACTGACAT
>JALWSW010000128.1 GCA_027080125.1 Campylobacterales bacterium
TATCTACAGCGAGCGACTTTGCAATATCCCTTACGATATCCTCGACAAACATCGGATTATTATATGCAGCTTCGGTTACATATTTTTCATCAGGACGCTTTAAAAGTGGCCAGATCTGACAACTTGCAGATTTTTCTGCTAACTGTATAAGATCCTCTATCCACACAAATTTTGCAAGAGAAACCCTTATTGTTACAAACCCTCTTTGATTATGAGCTCCTTTTTCACTTATTGCCTTTGAACAGGGACAAAGTGTTGTTACCGGCACCTTTACCTGAATATCAATTTTTGTATCACTGCCGCTTTTGGCAAAAATGGCACAATCGTAACTCATAAGAGATTTTCGTCCGGAAACAGGAGCGGATTTCTCAAGAAAATAGGGAAAAAACAGTTCTATATACGCCTGCCTTGCCGACAGTTTGTTTTTTATTTTCTTAAGCATCTGTTTAATTTTTCGGTGACTTATGTCATGGTGAGATTCGTTGAGTATCTCCAGGAAGCGGCTCATATGAGTTCCCTTAAACGATTCGGGAAGGGAAACATACATATTGATTGATGCTATAGAGTGCTGCGTGCTGTTCTGTTTGTCAAGAAGCGTAATGGGATACCTGATTCCTCTTATGCCAACCTGGTCTATTTTTATATTTCTTGTATCTTTGCTGCTCTGTATATCTTTCATTTTTTTATTTTCCTTTATTAAGTCTTTTTATCAATAAATATATCATCAGAAAAGCAAAAAAGAGCGCTGTTATCGCAAGTAGTATAATGTTAATGTTCTCGATCACATTTTTCCAGTGCGATTTTAAGATATATCCGATGCCTGCAAGAAAACTTACCCATAATCCGGCTCCGGTACCTGTGGCGACGATAAAATTTATCAGATTCATTTTCGATATACCCGCAGGAATTGAGATATACTGCCTTATTACAGGAAGCAATCTGCCGATAAATGTTCCTACTGTTCCGTATTTATCAAAAAATCTTTCCGATTTAACAAGATGAGCTGTTTTGAAACCTACATAATGACCATACTTTATTAAAAACGGTCTTCCGAGTTTAGCCGATATTGCATAGTTGAAAAGAGCCCCTGTTACAGAACCTGCCGTGCCTGAAAAAATTGACAGCCACAGATTTAACTCTCCTGAAGCTGCCAAAAACCCTGCTGGTGGCATAACGAGCTCACTTGGAAACGGAATAAAACTGCTTTCCAGAAACATCATCAAAAAGATGCCTATGTATCCGTATGGAAGAAGCAGTTGAATAAGAGAATGAATCGATTCTATCATCTATATAAAAGAATAATTATTCGTTGGTAGTTGCGACGCTCAAGTATATTTGAACGCCGCATAACTACAAAGTGAAGATATCTTATTTTACCAGCGACATTCCTATTTCAAATGCCTTCCTGTTCAGTTCGAGGAATTTCGGCGGGACACGTCTTTCCACCGCTTTAAGTAGCCCTTCTTCTGATACCGCATCTATAAGTTTTGCGGTTATTCCCAGACTTACAATATTTGCGGTAATAACATTACCAACCTTATTGCGGGCTGTTTCAACAATCGGCAATTCATACACCCTGAAATTCTTTTTATCCTCCTCAGTAACCTGAACCATGTTCATATCAACAACTATTATGCTCCCCTGTTTACTGTCCGATTTATACATTTTATAGGTTTTCGGGTGAAGAGACATAAAATAGTCGATATTGTTTGCCTCCGAATACAGTATCGGCGCATCGCTTATTATAATATCAGCTTTTGTCGGACCTCCTCTGACCTGAGAGGTGTAGGTAGGAACATAGCAGGCATGCTTGTTCCCAAAATAGATGGCAGCCTCTGATACAATCATTGCGGCAAGCATATTACCCTGTCCGCCTACGCCGGAAAATCTCATTTCGTAGCGCATCACTTGCCTCCCTTCGCTTGGGCACGTTTAACCATATCAAAATAGCTTTCGGTGTATTCCTTCTTTTCGTTATTCTCATAAAGAATGCCCGTAACAAACAGACCTTTCAGCTCATCCGGATTCATTCTTTTTGCCTTCGCTGATGAAACGGTAACAGATTTTATATGCTTTACGAGTTTTACAGGATCTCCGAATCTGTTTTTTCTACCCCATTGAATATGGCAATTTGAAAACGCATCAATGACACTGAAGCCTTTATGAGCAAGCGCCTTCTTTATATAATTTTTTAGCATAACCGGTTCAGCTACACTGCTTCTTGCCACAAATGTAGCACCTGCACCTATTGTAAGGTTAACAAGATCAAAATCCGGATCTGCATTTCCGTAAGGCATGGTTGCAGCAATGCTTCCGGTTGGAGTTGTGGGAGAATATTGCCCTCCGGTCATTCCGTAAATCCAGTTATTTATTATGATTAAGGTTATATCGATATTTCTTCTGCATGCATGGATAAGATGATTTCCGCCAATTGCAGAGGCATCTCCGTCGCCGGCAATAACAACTACATGCTTATCCGGATTTGACATCTTTATACCGGTTGCAACCGCAAGCGCTCTGCCATGTATTGTATGCATAGTGTTAAAATCAACATATCCTGAAGCTCTGCTCGAGCACCCGATTCCGGTTACCATACCTATATCGTTATTACTCCAGCCAAGCTCGTCAACTGCCTGAATAAACGCCTTCAGCACAACACCGTTTCCGCATCCGGGGCACCAGTAGTGCGGGAATTTATCCATTCTCAGATATTTTTCATATTCCACAGCCATTATGCGACCTCCTTAATGCGGGAGAGGATCTGATTCGGTCTTATAGGTGTACCGTTTGCCTGCAGCACGGTTGTAAGATCTGCACTGCTTCTGGGATGTCTCGTATCAAATATCAAATTGCCGTTTTTTATCTCTGTCACAGCACGCCCGCCAAGTATTATCCGCTCAATCTCATAAACCATCTGACCCAGATTTACCTCTGTCACAATTATATGTTTTGCGGAAGCAGCAACCTGTTGCAGAGCGATTGAAGGAAACGGCCATATTGTTATAGGTCTGAAGAGCCCGGCTTTTATTCCTGCCTTTCTTGCTGAATCAACCGCCTCCTTTGCGCCCAAGGCGTTGCTGCCGTATGCGACAATCACAATATCAGCATCCTCAATCTTATAATTTTCATAAGTGGCTATCTTTTCCTGACGCCTGAGAACCTTGTTTATCAATCTCTCCTCTTCTGATTCCTGAAGCACCGGATTTATATCCGGAAATCCGGTTTTGTCATGATTTAAACCTGTAACATGAAATCTGTATCCGCTGAAATAATCTGCAATCGGAGGCACATCTCCAAAACCGGTATCATACGGATAATAATCCTCAGGTTTAACTGACGGTCTTTTTCTGTTTACAATCTTCAATTCTTTCCCGTCAGGCAATTCCACCTTTTCGGATAGATGAGCCAAAAATGCATCTGTCAAAACATACACAGGTGTTCTGAGCTCTTCGGCTATATTAAAAGCCCTTATTGTTTCGGTATAACATTCTTTCACGGTTGCAGGACAAATTGCAACTACAGGATGGTCGCCATGAGTTCCCCACCTAGCCTGCATAACATCAGCCTGAGCAATTCTTGTCGGAAGCCCGGTGCTCGGACCGCCTCGCATAACATTTATAATTACCAAAGGAATCTCTGCCATGCAAGCAAGACCTATTCCTTCCTGTTTCAGTGAGATTCCAGGACCTGAGCTTGCGGTCATCGATTTTTTTCCACCCAGCGATCCTCCAATAGCGCAAGCCACACTTGCAATCTCATCTTCCATCTGGAGGAACACTCCTCCTATTTTAGGAAGTCTCTTTGCCATTCCTTCTGCTATCTCTGAAGATGGGGTAATCGGATAGCCGGCAAAAAACCGGCACCCGGCATCAATTGCCCCCTCAACAACCATCTCGTTGCCGTTGGCAACAACAGTTCTTTTCATTAAAGCCTCTCCTATTTTGATTTTGTGATTTCTTCGCCGGTGCTGCTTTTGAAGATGAGCTCAACTCCTCTATCGACAACACGAATAGAGAAATCGGGACACGCATTCTCGCACTGGAAACAGCGTATGCAATCCTCCGGTCTTTTTACCTCAGCAACCGTTCCATACCATACAGACGGATTGTTGACCATTTCAAGAACATTTTTTGGGCATACATCAACGCATAAGGAACATCCCTTGCAAAGATACAGGTCAATCTTTACCGGAGGTTTGTTTAAAGGTTCGCTCATTTAAATACTCCTACATATTCTCTATAATCTTTTTACCGTATTCGGAACATTTTATCTCTGTTGATCCGGGCATCTGGCGTGCAAAATCGTATGTAACCGTTTTGTTGGCTATGGTTTTGACCAGCCCCTTCCTGATTAGCTCGGCAGCTTCTGTCCATCCCATATAATCAAGCATCATAGCACCTGATAATATAAGAGAACCGGGATTTATCTTATCCATATTTGTGTACTTTGGAGCGGTTCCATGGGTTGCTTCAAAAACTCCTATAACATCGCCGATATTTGATCCGGGTCCTATTCCAAGTCCTCCAACCAGCGAAACCGCCGCATCGGATATATAATCTCCGTTCAGATTCGGCGTCACAATGATATCATATTCTTCAGGCCTTGTGTGTATCTGCTGAAACATACTGTCGGCAATTCTGTCTTTTATGAGAATTTTTCCCTCAGGCAACCTTCCGGCATACTGTGAGTATAGCGCTTCTTCGGTTATACACAGATCCGGATGAGCGGCGGCAGCCTCATAACACCAATTTTTGAAAGCACCCTCGGTGTATTTCATTATATTTCCTTTATGCATTATGGTTATACTTTTTCTTCCAAATGTAGCTGCATACCAGATTGCATGCTCCATTATTCGTTTTGATGCAAACTCACTTATCGGTTTTATGCCAATTCCGGAATCAAAAGGAATTTTCCGATGCGTCTCATTCTCCATTTCCTTGTTGAGAAAATCGATCAGCTTTCTTACCGCCGGTGTTCCCATTTTCCATTCGATTCCTGCATAAACATCCTCGGTATTTTCCCTGTAAATGATCATATCAATTTTCTGAGGATCTTTCATAGGGCTGGGAGCACCTTCATAATATTTTACAGGCCTTATGCATGCATAAAGATCAAGGGTTTGTCTCAACGTAACATTGAGGCTTCTGAATCCGCCTCCGATTGGTGTGGTAAGCGGTCCTTTTATGCCTACAATATAATGACTGAAAGCATCGAGAGTGTCTTGTATAAGCCACTTTCCAAACTTATCAAAACATTTTTGCCCGGCATAAACCTCATACCACGCAATCTCACGCTTAGATTTGTATGCCTTTTTTACGGCC